>NZ_JBEXLL010000005.1:0-182627 GCF_040609955.1 Nocardia sp. NPDC004568 | reverse complement strand
TCCCCCAACCAGAACCCATACCGACCCGCGACATCGTTCGCGATATCGGAAAACGTCGCCGTACCCTTGTCCGCCGCCACCACCAAATAGGTGTCATCACCATCACGACGCACCACCCGCTCCGGCGGCAAGACCTGCCCACCGGCGAGATCGACGTTATCGGTGATATCCAGCAGACCCGAGATGAAGGTCCGGTAGCACTCGATACCCTCCGTCATCCGGGCCTGGCGGTCGGTCGCGGCGTCGCCGGTGGCGGCCGGCGGGCGTTTCACCACGAAACCACCCTTCGCACCCACCGGCACGATCACCGCGTTCTTCACCGCCTGCGCCTTCACCAGACCCAGGATCTCGGTCCGGAAATCCTCCAACCGATCAGACCACCGCAAACCACCACGCGCCACCGCACCGAACCGCAGATGCACACCCTCCACCCGCGGCGAATACACGAAGATCTCGTACTTCGGCCGCGGCTGCGGCAGTTCGGCGATCTCCTGCGGTTCCACCTTCACCGAGATGAAGTCCCGGGGGGCGCCGTCGGTATCGGTGACGTAGTAGTTGGTGCGCAGAGTGGCGCGGATGAGGCCGAGAATGGCCCGCAGGATGCGGTCCGCGTCCAGGCTCACGACCTGATCGATCCGCTCGTGCAGACGCTGTTCGAGCTCGGCGGCCTGCTCGGTGGAGTAGCTGTCCGGATCGAACCGGGCGGTGAACAGCTGCGCGAACAGTTTCGCCGCATCGGGGTAGGTGTGCAGCACCCGGGCGATATTGACCTGGCTGTACGGGAATCCGGCCTGCTGCAGGTACTTCGCGTAGGTCCGCAATACGGCGACCGCCCGCCAGGACAGTCCGGCCCGCAGTACCAGCTCGTTCAGGCCGTCGGCTTCGGCCCGGCCGTACCAGAGCGCGTCGAAGGCGGCGGTGAACCGGTCACGCACCCGGTCGGCAGCGGCGAGCTTGCCCTTGGGCGCGGCCAGCGTATCGGGCGCCACCTCCAGCAATTCGGCGTCGAGATCCTGGTCGAGCGCACCGTGCAATAGTTCGTGGCTCGCGAGCAGGCCGAAGTCGTAGATCCAGCGTTCCTCGACCGCGCTGCCGTCACGTTCCCGCCGGATCCGGTACGGGCGTTCGTCGAGCACCTCGACCCCGAGGCTCTGCAGTACCGGAAGTACCTGGCTGAGCGAGATTCCGGAGCCGCCGATATACAGCGTGAAGCGCCAGGACCCGGCGGGCGCGCCGGCCACCCGGTACAGGTGCTGATCGATACTTCCCGGCCGCAACCGCTCCAGGCGATCGATATCGGCCAGCGCGCGGCGTGCGCTGAAATCCTGTTTGTATCCTTCGGGGAAGGCTTCGCAGTAACGGCGCACGATCTGCGGATCGAGCACCGTCGACGCGTTCACGGCGTCGTTGAGGTGATCGTCCCAGGTGCGGCTGGCCTCGGCGAGCAGGTTCTGGATTCGCCGCCGTTCGTCCTCGGAGATCTCCTCGGCCGCGCCTACCGGTTCCGTGGTGTCCGCATCCGGCATCCGGATGGTGAAATAGACACTGGCGAGTTCGCTTTCGCTCACCCGGGCGGAGTAGTCGATCGACGCGCCGCCGAGCTCCCGCACCAGGATGTCCTGCATCTCCAGGCGGACCGCGGTGGTGTAGCGGTCACGGGGCAGGTACACCATGGCGGCGACGAACCGGCCGTAGGGATCGACCCGCAGGAACAACCGCACCTGCCGCCGCAGACCGACATTGAGTACCGCGGTGGCCGTCCGACGCAGGGTCGCGGCGTCGGAGGAGAACAGTTCGGTGCGCGGGAAGCCCTGCATCACTTCGAGCATGGCCTGGCCGGAGAACGAGTCGAGGTCGAACCCGCTGTCGGCGATGGCGGCGCGGACCCGTTGCCCCACCACCGGGATGTCCAGGACGTTCTCGTGCAGCGCGGTGACCGTGAAGACACCGACGAACAGGTGCTCACCCCGGACCTCGCCCGCGCTGTCCAGATCGGCGACGCCGATGTAGTACGGGTATACCGCGCGCTGCATGGTCACCGGGATCAGTCCCTGGGTCATCCGCAGCAGCGGCCGGGCACCCGCGGTGAGCGGGACCTGGAAACCGGTCGCGGTCCCCGGGTGCAGGACGCCCAGTTCGGAATCGGCCACCGGGACGGGCAGTTCCGCGCCCGGTTCGAGCCGGTAGCGCGCGTATCCGAGCACAGTGAAGTTGTCGTCGGCCAGCCACCGGAGCAGACGTGCGCAGTCGGCGGGCTCGATATCTGCATCGGCCACGGCGGCGGTATCACCGGCCTGTTCCAGCCGGGTCGCCAGATCGTCGACGATGGCGTGGATCGCCTCGGTATCGCTGCTCACCTGGCGTACGTCCTTGATGACGTCCGGTACCGCGGCGGCGATCTCGTCGAGCAGCCGGGCGCTCGTCGCCGGATGCAGTTGCAGGTGGATCCAGGATTCGCGGCCGTCCCCGGTGCCGTTGCGCCGCCGATCGGCCTCGTGGAGGCGAGCCGCGGTGAGGGTACCGTCGGAAGCCCGCTCCACCGTGAAGATGGGATGGATGACCTCGCTGATGGTGCCGCCCATCCGGCCGAAGAGCGCGGTCACCGAATCGACCAGCATGGGCATATCGTCGGTGACGATCTGTACCGCGGCGCCCAGCCCGGACCCGTCGTCGGGGTGGTGGACCCGCACCAGGCCCTGACCCGGCTGCCGGGTCAGGGCCAGTGTCAGATGGGCCCGGAAGGTCAGGGTCGGCGCGGTGATCTCACAATCGGAGTCCTCGGTCTCGACATGCCGGAAATAACCGTGCTCCAAGGTGCCGAGCTCGGCGCGTAGTGTGTCCGGCAGCTCCGCAGCCCATGCCTCGCTGGACAATTCGGACGAGACCGTCATTTCCCACTCCCTTGAATCCGGTTTTTCTCGGACACACCGACACCGACCCCGAGGGTAGACCCGAAGCCGGGCAGCGGGAAAAGTCTCGCGGCGTTACCCGCGGGTCAGCTTGCGATGTGTTACTCGATGCGGCCGTGCGGCTTCCGGGCCGAGGCGCTCGATCTTGTTGGCCTCGTAGGCTTCGAAGTTGCCCTCGAACCAGAACCATTCGGCCTCGTTGTCGGTGTCACCTTCCCAAGCGAGGATATGCGTACAGGTGCGGTCCAGGAACCACCTGTCGTGGGAAATGACCACGGCGCAGCCCGGAAACTGCTCCAATGCGTTCTCCAGCGACCCCAGGGTCTCGACGTCGAGGTCGTTGGTGGGCTCGTCGAGCAGGATCAGGTTGCCACCCTGCTTCAGGGTGAGCGCCAGGTTCAACCGGTTGCGTTCACCACCGGAGAGCACTCCGGCCGGCTTCTGCTGATCCGGGCCCTTGAACCCGAAAGCACTCACATAGGCCCGTGAGGGCATCTCCTGCTGACCCACCTCGATGTAGTCGAGCCCGTCCGAGACCACCTGCCAGACGGTCTTGCCGGGGTCGATACCCGCGCGGGTCTGGTCGACATAGCTCAACTTGACGGTCTCGCCGACCCGCACCGTGCCGCTGTCCGGCTGCTCCAATCCCACGATGGTCTTGAAGAGCGTGGTCTTACCGACACCGTTGGGCCCGATGACACCCACGATGCCGTTGCGCGGCAGAGTGAACGACAGATCCTTGATCAGCTGACGGTCGCCGAAGCCCTTGTCCAGATGCTCGACCTCGACCACCACGCTGCCCAGTCGCGGACCGGCCGGAATCTGGATCTCCTCGAAGTCCAGCTTCCGCATCTTCTCCGCTTCGGCGGCCATCTCCTCGTAGCGGCCCAGACGCGCCTTGTTCTTGGCCTGACGCGCCTTGGCGCCCGACCGGACCCAGGCGAGTTCGTCCTTGAGCCGCTTCTGCAGCTTCTGGTCCTTCTTACCCTGGACCGCGAGCCGCTCGGCCTTCTTCTCCAGATAGGTGGAGTAGTTGCCCTCGTAGCCGATGGCCCGGCCCCGGTCGAGCTCGAGAATCCAGCCCGCGACATTGTCCAGGAAGTACCGGTCGTGGGTGACCGCCAGGACGGCGCCGGGGTACTGCGCGAGGAACTGTTCCAGCCACAGCACGCTCTCGGCGTCGAGATGGTTGGTGGGCTCGTCGAGCAACAGCAGGTCGGGCTTGCTGAGCAGCAGTTTGCACAGGGCCACCCGGCGGCGCTCACCACCGGACAGGTTGGTCACCGGCTCGTCCGGCGGCGGGCAGCGCAGCGCGTCCATCGCCTGCTCGAGCTGGGAGTCCAGGTCCCAGGCGTCGGCGTGATCGAGCTCCTCCTGGAGTTTGCCCATTTCGTCCATGAGCTCGTCGGAGTAGTCGGTGGCCATGAGTTCGGCGATCTCGTTGAACCGGTCGAGTTTGACCTTGATCTCGCCGAGGCCCTCCTCCACGTTGCCGCGGACCGTCTTCTCCTCGTTCAGCGGCGGTTCCTGCTGCAGGATCCCGACCGTGGCGCCCGGCGCGAGAAAGGCCTCGCCGTTGTTCGGCTGGTCCAATCCGGCCATGATCTTCAGCACGCTGGATTTACCGGCGCCGTTCGGACCGACAACGCCGATCTTGGCGCCGGGAAGGAAGTTCAAGGTGACATCGTCGAGCACGACCTTGTCGCCGTGCGCCTTACGAACCTTCTTCATTTGGTAGATGAACTCAGCCATAGCGATCACCCTATCCGTCACACATCGATGCGGTTTCACACGTCGGCGTTCACGGGCTCCTCGTCGCGCGCCGACTGCTCCACCATTGGATCGTTCTGTTCCCCCGCCACCCCGGTTTCCGCAGTCGCAGCACCCGGACCGGCGGATATATTCCCGGTCGTCGCCGGATTTCCGGTCCGTCGACGCTCCACCCGGGCGGTGCAGCGGGTGAGGTCCGGCCCCAGGGTATGCGCTCGCATCTCCAGGTCGCGTCGCTGGGCACCTTCCCGGGTGTGGTACTCGTTCGACCGGAGCTGCCCCTGCACGATCACCGGATCACCCCGGTGGATCGAGGTGCCCACCCCGGCCACCAGCCGCCGCCAGCAGCTCACCGTGAGGAAGAGCGTCCCGTTGTCCACCCATTCGCCGGTTTCGCGGTCCAGCCGCCGCGCGGTACTCGCCAACCGGAAGCTGAGCATCTGCTCGCCGCTGGGCAGCTCTCGTTTCACCGGCTCGGTCACCACGGTACCGACCACCGTCGCCAATGCTTCGTACATTTCCACCCCTCCGCTCGCCCCGTGATTGCGGGGACGTACTCATCGTCACCGGTCCGGCGCTGCGATGGTGGGCACGCATCGACTCTGTGGACAACTTCCGCGCGATCCCACGATTGTGGAAAGACCAGCCGCCGGAGTCAGCGGCCGGCGGCCGCCATGGCGGCCGCGATATCCCGCCGTGACCGCACCCCGAGCTTGGCCAGAATGCTGGACACATGTGATTGGACGGTGCGACGCGACAGGAACATCTGCGCCGCGATATCGGCGTTCGAGGAACCATCGGCCACCTGGACCGCCACGGAGCGTTCGGTATCGGTCAGCGACGCCCAGCCCGTTTTCGGACGGTTACGCGGGCCCCGCACGCCCCGGCGGATTCCGTAACGCCGGATCCGGGCCACCGCGCGGGCGGTATCCCACGAAGCACCCAGCCGGGTGTAGAGCTGGACGGCGGATTCCAGCGCGTCCCGCGCGTCGGTGCCACGACCGCTCTCGGCCAGCACGATCGCGGCGTCCTCATAGGCCTGGGCTTCGTAGAGCGGCCAGTCACAGCGGGCGAACTCCCGGGCGGCGGCGAAAAGTGCCTCGGGGTCGCGGTCGGCCAGCCCACGGCACAGCTGCGCGATACCCGAGCGGGACGCGGTCCACTGCTTGGCCACCACTTCGTCGGCCGCCGTCCGCGCGCCGTGCAACGCCTCCGAATCGCCGGTGTCGAAGGCCAGGCGGGCGATATCGGGCAGGAGGTAGTGCAGCGTCGAGGCGCTCATACCTCCGTCGAGCTTCACGTGGGTCTCGACCAGCAGCCGTAGCGCCGGTTCCGGGTTGCCCTTGGTCTCGTGGACCAGCGCCGCTACCCACGGTTGCATGTACCCGTATCCGGCGGTGCCCAAGCGGTCGTCCGGAACGAGCGCGTCCGCGGGCGGCGGCGCGCCCCGGTGCATCCCGATCAGCGCCATCACACTGTGGGCGACCGGCGCGTAACCGAGCACATCGGGGGCCTCCAGGCATGCCCGGCACTCCGCGACCGCCTCGTCCCAGTGCCCGTTCAGGAGCAACATGCGGGCTTTGGCCATGAGGTTGGGCGCCAGATAGACCCCGTGCATCCGGCGGTTGTGACCGATGGCGGTCTGGAGGGCCTCCGCGGCCGCGGCCGGGCGATCGAGCTCGATCAGGCAGTGCGCGTACAGCACGTAGGGGTCGATCTGGTCCGATCCGGTGTCGTCCTGCAACACCGTGAGCGACTCGGTACTGATCTCCAGCGCTTCGTCGAGATACCCCTGGGTGTAGCGCACGGCGCCCAGAGCCATCAGCCCGTACCCCGTGGCCAGGGAGTTGCCCGACTGCCGTCCCAGCGCGACCGCGTGCCACCCGGCCTGTTCGGCCTCGGCGAACCGTTCGAGGAAGAAATTGTCCAGTGCGCACAGACCCAGGAAGCGCGCCGCGTCCGCATCGTCGAGCTCCAACGTGTTCAGCGCGGTCTCGGCCACTTCGACGGCTTCGGCCAACCGCCCCTGCGCATGGCACACATGAGCCAGCAACCAGCGCAGACCCGGGTCGTCGGCGTGCTCGGGCCGATGCCGCAACGCCACCCGCAACGTGGCCTCGGCCTGGTCGGTCCGGCCGTTCCACAGCAGCGCGCGGGTCCGCATCCGGATCAGCGCGGCACGGGTCGCGGTGTCGAGCCCGGCGGTATCGACTATGCGGGTCAGCAGGCGCATCGCCAGTTCCGGAGCGCGCACGATCAGCGCGTCGGAGACCGAGAGCAGCCACTGCAGACTCGCCGGGTCCAATTCCCGGCCGCCGATCGACAGGTAGTAGGCGACCCGTTCTATCGGTGCGCCCGTGGTCTGCAGCACCCGTCCGGCCCGGCGCAGCAGATCCGAGCGCAGGGAGGCGGGTACTCGCTCCGCCAGGACGTGCCGGATCAGCTCGTGGCGGAAGGCCAGCTCGGAATCGACCATCGTGAGCAGGCCGGCGTCCGTGGCCTCGGTCACCGCGCTCCACACCTCCATGATGTGGCCGTCCAGCACCGCGGCCAGTTCCACGACATCGACCTTCGGTCCCAGCGCCGCGGCCATCGGCAACAGGTCGCGAGTCGGACGCGACAGTGATTCGGCGCGCCGCCAGATCGCCTCGGCCAGGGAGCCGACCGGCTGCGGCGCGGACCCCGGCGCGGACTGCCTGCCCTCGGCGTCCAGCAGCGATGCGGCCACCAGCTCCCTGATGTGCAGCGGATGCCCGTACGCTCCGGCGACC
This sequence comes from Nocardia sp. NPDC004568, assembly GCF_040609955.1. Lineage (NCBI taxonomy): Bacteria > Bacillati > Actinomycetota > Actinomycetes > Mycobacteriales > Nocardiaceae > Nocardia > Nocardia sp. NPDC004568. The sequence goes on along the minus strand of NZ_JBEXLL010000005.1, from coordinate 175,177 downwards.
TGCCGCAGCAGTGCCGGCGCCGGCGCCGCACCGACCATTTCCCGGACCATGGTCGTCGCCGCCGCGTCGGGCAGCGCGCCGAGCCGGATGGTGGAGGCGGCGCAGGCGGTCAACGTGGCGGTCAGCATCGCGAAGGCCGGCTCGGCGGTGAAGGGACGGGTCGCCAGCACCAGGACCAGCGGCAGCCGGTCGGCGAGCGCGCACAGCCGGTGCAGCACCGCCAGACTCGAGCGGTCCGCCCAGTGGACGTCGTCGAGCAGCAGTGCGACGGGTTGTTCGGCGCACCAGGCGCGGATCTGCTCGAGCAGGAGTTCGGCGAGAGCGAATTCGTGCGTGGCCGCGACGTCTCCGGCCTGGTCCGCGCCGTCGAGCAGGGCTCGGACCGGATCGGAGCCGACCGGTGGACCCGCGGTGACGAGCCAGGGGGCCAGCGCCGCGAATGGGACATCCTGCTGGAGTTCTCGTGCGCGGCTCGTCCGCACCTGCAACCCCAGTTCGGCGAACTGGCGGGCGGCGGCACCGAGCAGCGTGGTCTTCCCGATGCCGGCCTCGCCCTCCACCAGAACGACGGCACCTCGCCCCGTGACCGCGGTACGTCCACACGCGAGCAGCGCCGCGACCTCGGTGTCGCGACCGACGAACACTGTCGCGAGAGATTGCTGCACTCGCATCAGTTTATGCATCCCGACCGGGCATGCATGGACCCACCACGGGTGCCGCCTGTGATCTCCGTCCGCGGCAGCGGCGGAAAACGGACCATTCGGGAATCGAGCCTGCCGCTGCCTGTCCGCGCACGCTGTTCCGCCGGATGCTCGAGGGGTGGCCCGACACGCCGGTCAGCGGGTCAGAGCACCGGGAGTTCGGTGTTCGCGCCGCACAACACCACCACCGGACGCTCGCCTTCGCGCGGTACATAGGCACCGCTCAGGATCGCCGCCAAGGCCACCGCACCGGAGAGTTCCACGACGATCCGGAATTCCCGCCACAGGTAGTCCCGGGCATCGGTGATCGCGTCGTCGGTCACCAGCGTGGACCGCACACCGTAGCGCCGGGCCACGTCGAGTGCGATCTCGCCGATACGGGAGGCGCCCAGGGCGTCGGCGGTGATACTGGACACCGCCACATCCACCGGCTTCCCGGCGGCCAGCGCGGAGTTCAGGGTCGGGATTCCTTCGGGTTCCACGCCCACGATCTCGCGGCGGCGCCCACCGGCGGCGGCGATCCCGCCGATCAACCCACCACCGCCCACCGCGACGAGGATCGGCGGCCGGCCCCGGACCTGCTCCTCGATCTCCAGTTCGATCACCCCGGCCCCCGCCACCACCGCCGGCAGATCGTAGGCGTGCAACTGCAACGCGCCACGTTCGGCGGTGATCTCGCAGGCGTGCTCGTGGGCCTCGGCATAGGTGGTGCCGTGCCAGCGCACCTCGGCCCCGTGCGACCACATGGCGGCGACCTTGGTGTGCGGCGCCGATTCCGGTACCACCACCGTGCAGGTCTTCCCCATTCCGGCCGCCGCCAGCGCCGCCGCGATGCCCGCGTTGCCGCCCGAGGCGATCACCACGTGTTCGGGACACACCCGTTCCGACAGCAGCGCGTTGTAGCTGCCGCGCACCTTGAAGGTGCCGCCGTGCTGCAGATACTCCAGCTTCAGCGTGACCGGGACGGGTCCGCCGGGTCCGGGTACGGCGGTGTGGAATACCGGGGTCTTGCGAATGCGTCCGGTCAGGCGCCGACGCGCCGCCCGCACGTCCGACCGATAGATACGCCGGAGCGGTGGCACAGGTGTCAGCGGGATTTTCTGCTCGGTCATCTACCTACTTGCCCGATCTCGCTTGGCCAATTCGGCGAACATGGCATTGTGCGCGGCGAGTTCCGCGTCGTGGTCACGTTCCGCGGCGCGGTCGGTCCGCCGGGCCAGTCGTGCGTCACTGCGCGACCACTGGATCAGCAGCGCGAGCATCACCACGACCAGGGGCACCTCACCGGTGGCCCACGCCAGGCTGCCCCCGGTGCGCTGATCACCCAGTAGATCGATATGCCAGCCGAGGTCGAGGCTGCGATAGAACCAGCCGGCCAGCACCGTGCTCATACCCATCAACACGACCCCGAAGAACGCGTGGAAAGGCAGCGATCCGAACACCATGGCCAGTCTGGTCAGGGGTTCCACCCGGCGTGGTTTGGGGTCGATTCCGATCACCACCCAGTAGAAAAGGTAGCCGCTGAGCAGGAAGTGCAGGTTCATCAGCAGATGCGCGGTATGTGAATCGGCGTAGGCGTCGAAGATCCCGCCCAGGTACAGCGCGTAGAAACCGGCCACGAACAGCACCGAGGCCACGATCGGCTGGGTGAGGAAACGGGAGACCGGGTTGTGTACGGCCGCCAGGATCCATTCCCGGGGGCCCGGGGCCCCGTCCCGGCCGGCCGGTGGCAGCGCGCGCAGCGCGAGCGTCACCATACCGCCCAGCGCCAGCAGGATCGGGGTCAGCATCGACAGCGCCATATGCGCGCCCATATGCACGCTGAACATGGCGGGCGCGTACCGGCCGACCCCCGACGAGGTCGTGAACAGCAACACCGCGCAACCCAGCAGCCACGCCACGGTCCGGCCCACCGGCCAGACGTCACCGCGTGCCCGCAACCGCCGGACGCCCAGCAGATAGAGCACCGCCAGCACGATGGCGAGGGTGCCGAAGATCAGGTCGAACCGCCAGTCGAAGAGCAGTCGCGCCACCGTGGGCGGGCCGTCCAGGTTGTACCCGAGTTCGACCTCCATCGGGGTGGGGACGCTCGTCGGCGCCGGTGGCGGGGTCCGGCCCAGCCCCACCGCCAGACCCATGGTCGCGGCGAAGACGAGCAGCTCCACACTCGCGAACCGGGCGAGGGCGCGCCGATCATCCGGATCGGCGGCCAGCGCCGGCAGCGCCGCGCGCCGCTGGAACCAGCCGAACACGCCGAGGATCAGCAGTGCGGCGACCTTGGCCAGTACCAGCCGGCCGTAGGTGCTGGTCAACAGTTCGTCCCAGGGCACCCGCACCCACGAGTTGGCCACCCCGCTGAGCGCGAGCACCACGAAGGGCACCAGGGCCACCGCGGAGAAACGTCGTGCCGCCAGAGCCGTATGGGTGCCGTCGTGCAGCACGTGGACCAGCAGTGCGCCGAGTCCGCCGACCCAGACCGCCGCGGCGATCAGGTGCAGGATCAGGCTGTTGGTGGCCACATCGTGGGCGCCGCCGGACGCGGAGTGCCCGGTCAGCGCCAGCGGCATCATCACCGCGACCGACGCGCCGAACAGCACCGGTGTCCAGCCCCAGCGCAGGGCCAGCCGGCAAGCGATAGCCAGCAGCAGGGCTCCGATCGCGGTCAGCCGCCAGGTACCGGCGAGTTCGATCTCATCGGCGACCCCCCACAGATCCTGGGGCGCCAGGATCGCGGTGACCGGGCGGCCGGTGCTGTCGGAGACCGTCAGCGGTACCAGCAGCGCGGCGGCTACCGCCCAGGCTACCGCCAGGCCCGAGGCCCGCCGCACCGCACGGTAACCACCGGTGTCGAGCAGACCGCTGCGCTGCGGCGGCACCAGAAAGGCCGCGAAGAGCAGCGAGCCCACCGTGAAGGCCGCGAAGAGATCGGCCAGCGCCCGGAGCGCGGGCAGACCGTAGGTGGTCAGCGGACCGGGATCGGGGATACCCAGCAGGCTCAGCGCCTGGGCGGCCGACAGACCCACCACCAGCATCGATACCAATGCGGCGAGAGCCGCGGCGAATACGGTCAGCACCGCCGGAACGACCGCCGAGCCACTGGGCCGACCGGCTTTCGTGGCGGATCCGGCGGCGGGAGCCTGGGCTGACGACATAGGTTCGAGAGTAGTTCGGTGGGCCCGGTTCGGCCCGCCGGGGCTGTTTCCGGGCAGCCCAAATCAAACGATCCGGACGATCGCTACACTTTTCAGCTGGACAGCGCGGCCGTTGTCCGCCATGGTGGAACCACTGCCTCCGTAGCTCAGTTGGATAGAGCAAGGGCCTTCTAATCCCTAGGTCGCAGGTTCGATTCCTGCCGGGGGCGCTCCACCCACCCGACTGAGCTGTTCGGGCCAGTCGGAGTGGGTGTACCCCCTCCGGCGAGCTCCAAACACACGATCCCGGTGGTCGATTCCGGTTTTCCGGCTCGCTTCGCCGCGCATCACGCGCCCGGTCCCTGTCGCCGCGTTCGCCCCGTCCGCGCACAGGCCGCGAACGGGCTCCGCCCGGCCGCGCCCTCTAGGGTGTCGGGAATGGGTTTGCCTTCGCCTACCGCCGAGAGCCGTGCCGTGGTGACCGGCGCTTCGTCCGGAATCGGCACCGCACTGGCCACCGAACTGGCCCGCCGGGGCCATTCGCTCATCCTGGTCGCGCGCCGCGCCGAGCTCCTCGACGAACTGGCCGCCCGCCTGACCCGCGAGCACGGCATCACCGCCGAAGTCCGCGCCGTCGACCTCGCCGATCGGGCACAGCGCGGTCCGCTCACCGAGGAACTCGCCGGCCGCGATATCTCGATCCTCTGCAACAACGCGGGTATCGCGACCTTCGGCCCCCTCGCCGCCCTCGATCCCGCCTACGAACGCGATCAGCTGGAGTTGAACGCCGTCGCCGTGCACGACCTGACCCTGGCCGTGCTGCCCGTGATGCTCGCACGACGGGCCGGGGGCATCCTGGTGAGCGGTTCGGCGGCCGGGAACATGCCGATCCCCAACAACGCCACCTACGCCGCGAGCAAAGCCTTCGCCAACACCTTCGCCGAATCTCTGCGCGGCGAGCTCAAGGGTTCCGGGGTGCACGTCACCCTGCTGGCCCCGGGTCCGGTACGTACCGAGGCTCCTGACCCCGCCGACGCCTCCTTGGTCGACCGGATGGTCCCTGACTTCCTGTGGGTGTCCTCGGAGTACACGGCCCGGATCTCGATCGACGCGCTGGCCCGCAACAAGATGCGGGTGGTGCCGGGCCTGATCGGGAAGGGTATGAGTGCCGCCGGGAACTACGGGCCCAGGGCTGTCACCGCGCCGATCGCGGGCGCGTTCTACAAGAAGCTCGGCGGCTGAGCGGGGCGCCGTCCGCGGACTTCCCACACGGAGCGGGCGGCGATTGCGCTCGGCGGCCGGTGCCGCTGATTAGGGTAGTGCGGGTGTCGGACAAATTAGTGGTGTGGATGGATTGTGAGATGACCGGGCTCGATCTGGTCGGCGACAAGCTGATCGAGGTCGCCGCCCTGGTGACCGACAGCGATCTGAACGTTCTCGGTGACGGGGTGGATATCGTCATCCACGCCGACGACGAGGCGCTCGCCGCGATGCCCGAGGTGGTCGCCGACATGCACGCCCGGTCCGGTCTCACCGAGGAGGTGCGGCGCTCCACGGTCACCCTCGCCGAGGCCGAGCAGCAGGTACTCGACTATGTGAAGCAGTACGCGCCGACCGCTCGGATGGTGCCCCTGGCCGGTAATTCCATCGCCACCGATCGCGGTTTCATCGCCCGGGACATGCCGGAGCTGGACGCCCACCTGCACTACCGGATGATCGACGTCAGCTCGATCAAGGAGCTGTGCCGGCGCTGGTACCCGCGGATCTATTTCGGCCAGCCCGAGAAGGGGCTGGCCCATCGCGCGCTCGCCGATATCCAGGAATCCATCCGGGAACTCGAGTACTACCGGCGCACCGCCTTCGTCCCCGCGCCGGGGCCCTCGACAGCGGAGATCGCCGCGATAGCCGCCGAGGTCGGCGCCGGTCCCGTCGGTGGAACCGGCGGGGGCGCGCCCGGCCCCGCCTGAGGCCCGGCGACCGGCACACCGGTAACCGATTGGCTTGTGGAGGGGTAGACGCGCTACTATCTAGGCCGCCGGTGCAAAACCGGCGATGGTGAGTGTAGTTCAGTTGGTAGAGCACCAGGTTGTGATCCTGGCTGTCGCGGGTTCGAGTCCCGTCACTCACCCTGAAAAGCCCGAGGGCCTATCGGCCCTCGGGCTTTTTCGTTCGGTCGGTAGCGGTCTCAGACTTCGGGTTTGCTCGTATCGACCGCGGGCGGCGGCGCCGCCTCGTCGCGGGCGCCCTGATCCAGGCGGAAGGGCGGGTATTCGTCGCGGAGCAACGAGCCGTAGGCCTGCACCCGCAGGATCCACCGGTTGACCCCCATCACGAAATCGAACAGACCCGGCGAATAGCGTGCCCCGAACAGCAGCCCGACCAAGGCGACGAAGGTCAGCACACCGATCAGCGGGATACCCGCGGCGCTGGCCGTGGTGTCGGCGTCGTCGAAATCGACCAGCCAGGCGGCACCGGTCATACCGCCGATGATCAGGTAGTGCGGAATGGCCAGCAGCCACCATTTCACCAGCACCAGCCCACGATGCAGCGACGGCGGATAGTCGATGTCCAGATCCGCCGCGTAGTCGTCATCGCGGGCCAGGGAGAACGGCGGATATTTGTCGGTACCGGCCGGCGTCCAGGCGTAGAAGCCGACCCGCCACGACCACCGCATGACCCCGACGCTGTAGTCGAACAGGGCCCGCGGGTATCTGCCGGTGAACAGGATCGCGAAGAACGCGATCACCGTGACCACGGCATAACCGATATGCAGGAAGAACAGAACTATGTAGTGCGGAATGGCGAGAAGCCATTTCACGATCCACAACCAGCGCGACAGCGCGGGGTCCAGATCGCCGCGGACTCGGACCGGATAACCGGCGGGAGCAGGCATCGTGATCAACGCTCCTTCGAGAGTGCTGGTCGAGCCGTCTCAACCGGCTCGACCGTCCCTCAATTGTGAGCTATCACACACCAATTCGCCGTAGGTCCCGCCGTACCGACACGGCATCGAGATCTCCGGATGGCCCGGCCGCCCGGAGGGGCTACCTGACCGGGGTCTTGTCGAATCCGTCCAGCGCGGCCAGGCGCGGCAGCGCGCCCGGATGCTGAGTGTTCAGCCAGCTGATCAGTTCCTCGCGGACCGCACAGCGCAGCGACCACACGGCGTCCGAGTCACGGCCGGTCATCGACGCCCGGACCTCGATACCGGTGGGGGTGCTGTCGGTCACCAGAAGATTCCAGCTGCGGCCGTCCCAGTCGGGGTGCTCGCTGAGGTATTCGTAGAGATGCTCGCGGAGGTCGGCCACGGGGGCGCTGTGGTCCAGGTAGAGGAACACGGTGCCGGTCATCTGCGGGCCGCCGCGCGACCAGTTCTCGTACGGTTTGCTGTTGAAGTACGAGACCGGCATGGTGAGCCGGCGATCGTCCCAGATCCGGACGGTGAGGAAGGAGAGGGTGATCTCCTCGACGGTGCCCATCTCGCCCTCGACGACGACCGTGTCGCCGATCTTCACCGAATCACCGAAAGCGATCTGCAGGCCCGCCATGAGGTTGCTGAGCGTGGATTGTGCCGCGACACCGGCGATGATGCCGATGATGCCGGCCGAGGCCAGCAGGGAGGTGCCCAGCACGCGCAATCCGGGGAACATGACCAGCATGGCGATCGCCGCCGTCGCGACCGCGAGCAGCGCGGTCGTGATCCGGCGGATCAGCGTGAACTGGGTGTTCAGCTGGCGCACCCGGCGCGGATCGCGGGCGCGGCGGGAGTAGCTGTTCAGCAGCCCGTCGGCCACCGCATCGGCTATCCGGACCACCAGCCAGACCGCCGACATGGTGACCATGGAGGCGAGCACGCTGAGGATCACGGCGTCCTGGCGCAGTTTCAGGTCGGCCAGTGGGTAGGTGATCCGGAGCGCGGCGAAGCCGAGGAACAACTGCAGCGGCAGTTGGATACGTCGTAGCAGGCCCGGAATGGTGGTCTTCGGGTGTCGGGCCGACCAGTATCGGAGGCCGCGGTCTATCGCCCAGCCCAGGGCGATCGTCACGGCAAGCGTGCCCCCGAATACGATCAGCAGCCGTATCACGTTCTCCACTGCGCCCACTCCTTGTTACCCATCGCTCGTTCAGATCCCCCGAACAAGGCTACAGTTCGGTAACGGTGGATCACCACCAGTCACGGGGATCCTGCGGAGTGGCTCGGTCTATTGCGGCGTACTCCCCTGCGAATACAGCCGGACCTCGCCCGCGTCCCCGAGGAAGGCGTTGACCAGCATCACCTGGTCGGCCCGTAGTTCGGCCGGGTCGGGGGCGGTGGTGGTGATGGAGATCTGCGGGATGGCCGCCCAGTTGACCACATAGCGTTCCGGCGGCCCCGCGTCGTCGGACAGCCGGGCCAGCCGGAAAACCGAGACGGTTTTGCGCTCCATCAGGTCGCGCACCACCTCGGCGATCCGCTCGGGGTCCTCCAGAGAGAACAGGAAACCGAAGGTCAGCTCCGGCGAGGACACATAGGCGGGCACGAGCCGAGGTTAGCCCATGGGTAACCGCCCGGTGCGAGTTGTCCCACCGAGCGGTTTCCGGTCGGCATCAGTGATGGGTTCCGGAAGGGCCGGGCTCGGCGGTCTCGACATCGATGATGTCGGCGGCCGGCACGGCGCCGCTCTCCCGGACCGGCGGAGCGCCCGCCCCCTCCCGGTCGGCCGGACGGATATCGCCGTCGCGCGTGCCCGCCTCGGCCGTGGCGGCGTCACGTTCGGCGGCGGCGTCACGTTCGGCCGCGGCGGCCGCTTCGTTCATCTCGATGGCGTCGGTGATCCATTCCCCGATCTCCCGGGTCACCTCCGAGACAGTGCCGGTGATGATGCTCGCGATATTGCCGACCCGGCGCGCCCCCGACGTGGTGAGTTCCTGGATGAGATCCTTGTTGACCTCGAATTTGCCGATCATCGCACGCCCGCTTCGGTAGAACTCTGCTGACGCATCACGATAACACCGGGATCGGGCTGTTTCCGCAGTACAGCGGGCAGGAACCGGGCGATCCGGGACTCCGTCAGCCGCGGCGGCAGCGCCAGCTGGAAGATCTTCGCCCACACCGAACCGATCTGCTTGCTCAGCGGACCGGTGTTGTAGGGCAGCCCGAACTTCTCGCACAGCGCGCGCACGTCCGGGGCGATCTCCGGGTACCGGTTGGCCGGAAGATCCGGGAAGAGGTGGTGCTCGATCTGATGCGACAGATTGCCGGACATGATGTGGAACAGCCGGCTTCCGGAGATATTGGCCGAGCCGAGCATCTGCCGGACATACCATTCGCCGCGGGTCTCCTCGGCGGTCTCCTCCTCGGTGAACGTCTGCACGCCGGAGGGGAAGTGTCCGCAGAAGATGATCGAGTACGCCCACAGATTGCGCACCAGGTTCGCCGTCGCGTTCCCGGCGAGGGTGGACAGGAACAGCGGACCGGTCAGCAGCGGGAACGCCACGTAGTCCTTGAGGACCTGCCGGCCCGACTTACGGAGCTGCCCCTTGATCAAGGGTTTCAGGTCCGACCAGCTGCGCTTGCCCTTGACGATGTTGTCGGCTTCGAGGTCGTGCAGCATCACGCCCCACTCGAAGAAGACCATCAGCAGGAACGCGTAGAGCGGGTTGCCCAGGTAGTACGGGTGCCAGTCCTGTCCCTCGTCCATCCGCAGCACGCCGTAGCCGATATCGCGGTCACGGCCGTGGATATTGGTGTAGGTGTGGTGGATGTAGTTGTGCGAATGCTTCCACTGGTCCGCCGGGCAGACGGTATCCCATTCGAAGACCCGCGAATTCAGGCCCGGCTCCCGCATCCAGTCGTACTGGCCGTGCATGACATTGTGGCCGATCTCCATATTGTCGAGGATCTTCGACACGCTGAGTGCGGCCACGCCGGCCAGCCAGAACGGGGGCAGGAAGCCCAGGTACATCAGGCCGCGCCCGGCGATCTCGAATCCGCGTTGCGCCTTGATGATGTCGTAGATGTACTCGCGGTCGCGCTCGCCCAGATCGGCGACGATGCGGTCGCGCAGTTCGTCCAGAGTGCGACCGATCTCTTCGACCTGGTCGGGTGAGAGGACCAGCGGTCCGTCCTTGGTCTCGGTGAGGATGGTCATCTGTTTCTCCCCTTCTCGATGTCAGATTTCGATGTCCACGTCGCCGACGGCGGCCTGGACGCAGAGTTGGATCGGCTGGTCGGGGTCGGACTCCAGCTCCCCGGTGCGCAAGTTGCGGGTGCAGCCGCTGCGCCGGACCGAGGTGCAGGAGAAGCAGATCCCCATCCGGCAGCCGAACTCGGGACTGAGGCCGGCGGCCTCGGCCTGCTCCAGCAGGGACGAACCGGTATTCTCCGCGGTCACGCCGCTGGCCGAGAAGGTCGTGGCCCCTTCCACGTCCGCGTCGTCCACCGGCGCGGTGGTGACGACAAACTCTTCGGTGTGCAGACGTTCACTCAGGTTCGCGTCCGCGTAGACCGTCCGGACCGAGTCCATGAGCGGTGGCGGCCCGCACAGATAGGTCTGCGCGCCGGCGAACCACGGCGCCACTCGCGCGAGTTCGTCGTGATCGAAACCCCGGCCGTCCCGTTTCGGATACCGCAGCTCGACCGCGATATTCCGATGGGCGGCAGCGATTCCGGCGAGTTCCGCGCGGTGGGGCACCAGTTCCGGCGAGCGTGCGTAGTGTAGGAAAACCACCTCGCCGGAGTATTTCTCGTCGACGAGGGTGCGCAGCATGGACAGCACCGGCGTGATCCCGCTGCCGCCACTGATCAGCAGCACCCGCTCGGGCCGCCGGTCCGGCAGATGGAAGATTCCGGAGGCCGGCTCGAGGTCCACGACCATGCCGGGGCGCGCGTGTTCGTGCAGATACCGCGACACCAGGCCGTGCGGATGCACCCGGAGAGTGAGGTCGAGGCGGCGGCGGCGATCGTGCTGAGAGTTCACCGGCGAATAGCAGCGCAGGTGACGGACGCCGTCGATCACCACGCCCAGCTGCAGGAACTGTCCCGCGCGCAGCCCGTCCCACTGCCGAGTCGGGCGCAGGCCCAGCGAGATCGTGCCCGGAACCGAACGGTCCACGTCGACGATGCGGGCCCGCATATCGCGGACGGTCAGCATCGGGCGTACCAGTTCCAGATACCGGTCCACCGGATGCGGAGTGGTCAGGGTCTGCACCAGATCGAGCAGGGCCACCATGGGAGTTCTCCGTCCCTATCCGTCGGTCGTGTCACGAGGTCGAACTTATTTCGGTGTACGCCTGTACACTCAACTAGTGTGCCGGATACCCCGCAGTGACTGTCAACCAGTAATCGGTGTGACGCGGGCGACAAGAGGGAGATGAGGGAATGGTGAACGGCTGTATGCTCACTGAAATGACCGATCAGGGAGCGAGCCGCGGCGAGCGCAAAGAGCGCACCCGGCAGGCCCTGCTCGCCGGCACGCTGGCACTGGCCGCCGAACGCGGTTTCGGTGCGCTGAGCCTGCGCGAGATAGCCCGCTCGGCCGGTATCGTGCCCACCGCCTTCTACCGGCATTTCGATTCCCTGGACGACCTGGGCGCCACTCTGGTGGACGAGGGCGTCCAGGCGCTGCGACTGGCGCTGCGACAGCTCCGCCGCACCCCCGACGCCCGCCTCTCGGCAACGGTGCGATTCGTCTTCGCTGAAGTCGCCCGGAAGCGGGAGCTGTACGGATTCCTGATCCGGGAGCAGCGCGGCGGCAGCCCGGCGCTGCGTTCGGCCATCGCGCTCGAGCTCCAGCTGATCGTGCGCGAGCTGGTGGCGGACCTGTCCCGGGTCCCGGCTCTCGACGACTGGTCCCCCGGCGATCTGGAGGTCGCCGCCGACCTGCTGGTCTCCACCGTGATCGACGGGATCGCCGACTATGTGGGCGCCACACCGCGCGCGGAACAACCGGTGGTCGACCGCACCATCCAGCAGATCCGCCTCATCGCCCTCGGCATGGGCGCCTGGAAGCCCTGAGCTCGCCGGCCGGGATCGCGTCAGGCGACAGGCGTCTGCGCTGGATCCTTTCGGCCCGAAGCGTCCGGTGCCGGTACGAACAGCAGGGCGACGAGTCCCGCGCCCAGCACCACCAACAGGCCGCCGATACCGGCCCGGTCCGCGCCGAAGCCCCAGACGAACAAGCCGAACAGGGTGGGAGCCAGGAATGAGGCGGCCCGCCCGGTCGTGGTGTAGAGACCGAACAGCTGCCCTTCCCGCCCGGGTGGCGTCAGCCGGGTGAGGAAGGACCGCGCCGAGGCCTGCGCCGGACCGACGAACAGCGTCAGCGCCAAGCCGAAGATCCAGAACATCACGGCGCCCGAGACCACCAGCAGTACCGCACCGCACACCACCGCGGACAGCAGCGATACCGCGATCACGCGTTTCGGCCCGACCGTATCGTCGAACCGGCCGGCCACGACCGCCCCGAGCGCCGCGACCACGTTGGCCGCGATACCGAACAGCAGCACATCGGACTCGCTGATCCCGTACACCTGCACCGCCAGCACCGCGCCGAAGGCGAAAACGCCGGCCAGACCGTCCCGGAAGACCGCGCTGGCCAGCAGGAACCAGATAACGGTGCGATCGAGCGCCCACAGTTCCTTCAGATCACGCCACAGCACCCGGTAGGAGCCGAGAAATCCCGCGCTCGCCGCCCCCGGATCGACCCGGGTACGCGGCACCTCCGGCACCGCGAACAGCACCGGCAGCGCGAACACACCGAACCAGACCGCCGCCAGTAGGACGACCAACCGGATGTTCAGCCCACCCTCGGTGCTCACCCCGAGCAGCCCCCGCTGCGGGCCGTCGCCGGCGATGAATCCGAAATAGCAGATGAGCAGGAGGAAGATGCCGCCGAAGTAACCCATGGCCCAGCCGAATCCGGATACCCGGCCCACCGTCGCGGGGGTGGACACCTGGCGCAACATCGCGTTGTAGGGCACCGTCGCGAGTTCGAGGAACACCGACCCCAGGGCGAGCAACACCAGCCCGAGCCACAGATAGGAGTACTCGTCCTCGACGAAGAACATCGCCGCCGACAGCGCCACGACGACAGCGGTCATGATCCCGAGCGAACGTTTGCGGTTCGCGGTCGCGTCGAAACGCTGACCGGTGACCGGCGCGGTCAGCGCGACGACCAGTCCGGCGAACCCGAGCGCCCACCCCAGCCACGCGCTGGCGGAGACATCACCCGGCAGATCCTCGCCGACGCTGTCGGTGAGATACACCGCGAAGACGAAGGTGGTGATCACGGCATTGAACGCGGCCGACCCCCAGTCCCACAGCCCCCATGCGACCACCTGCCCGCGCCCCACCCGCGCGTTCGCCTCGCTCATACCGCGCACACTAATGGATCCACGGAGCTCCGGAGAGGCTACCGAGGCGGTCCGGTGACCGGGCTGGAGCCACGGTCGAAGTACGGCGAGATAGCGGGTTGATCACGTCTGGGTCCGTCGAATGTACGGGCACCCAGCGCAAACCCTATAGTCGGAGAATGTCTTTCGATTCGAAGTGCGCCATCAGGGACTCGAACCCCGAACCCGCTGATTAAGAGTCAGCTGCTCTGCCAATTGAGCTAATGGCGCGTGCTCCGCTGTGCGGTGCGGGACAGACATTAACAGGCTCGGGCCGCAGAAGTGAAATCGATATCCCGTCGGGCGGTGCGAGCCGGCCGGCACCGTAACGACCGGTGCCCGGAACCCTATGTGTATGTGGGCCGGGCACCGGAAGTGATCGTGGGTTGGGATCACCTCGGCGCGGCTGGCAGAATGGTGTACGTGGTCTCGACCGATCCCGCTGCCGTGGGTCGAGGTGAGCAGGTGATCGGTCGGATCCGAAGCCGTCGGCGCGTAGCGGGTGCGCCGAGACTTGAAACGGGGTTGATATGCATATTCGTGATCGGCGCAGGCCGGTCCGCTGGCTCTTCGGGCCGCTGGTCCTCGTCGCGATCGCCGCGCTGGCGCTGACCGCTTGTTCCTCGTCGGAGGCATCGGACGGCACCGTCGCCATCGACCGCAACCCCCTCACCGAGCTCATCAAGCCCAAGCTCGTGGCCCCGGTCAAGGACGGGGACATCGGGGTCTCGCCGGCCGCGGGCATGAAGTTCGAGATCACCGACGGCCTGTTCACCGAGGTCGCCCTGCTCAACCCCGACGACCAGCCGGTGGCCGGTCAGCTGGCGGCTGACGGACGCAGCTGGTCCACCACCGAACCGCTCGGGTACAGCAAGACCTACCGCCTGCAGGCGCGGGCCAACGGCCTGGGCGGCGCGTCGACCGCCGGTATGAGTTTCACCACAACCGCGCCCGGCAATGTCACCAAGCCGTACCTGGTGCCCGGCGAGGGTGAAGTGGTCGGCATCGGTCAGCCGGTGGCGGTCCAGTTCGACGAGAACATCCCCGACCGCAAGGCCGCGCAGGACGCCATCACCATCAAAACCGATCCGCCGGTAGAGGGTGCTTTCTACTGGGTGAACAACCGTGAGGTCCGGTGGCGGCCCGAGCATTTCTGGACGGCGGGCACCAAGGTGACGATCGATGTGAACGTCTACGGCAAGGATCTGGGCAACGGACTCTACGGCCAGGATGACATCCACTCGAACTTCGTCGTCGGCGATGCGGTGGTCTTCAAGGCCGACGACAATACGAAGATGGTGACCGTCGAGAAGAACGGCCAGGTCATCCGCACCATGCCGACCTCGATGGGTAAGGACGACACGCCCACGAACAACGGGATCTACATCCTGGCGGACCGGCACGAGCACATCGTCATGGACTCCTCCACCTACGGCGTCGCCGTGAACTCGCCCGCCGGGTACCGCACCGATGTCGACTGGGCCACCCGGATGTCCTACAGCGGGATCTTCTTCCACTCGGCGCCGTGGTCGCTGGGCGCGCAGGGCAATACCAACACCAGCCACGGGTGCCTCAATCTCAGCCCCGAGGACGCGCAGTGGGTCTACAACACCGCCAAACGTGGTGATATCGCCATCGTGACGAACACGGTCGGCCCGGTCCTGCCCGGGACGGACGGGCTGGGCGACTGGAACATTCCGTGGCCGGAATGGAAAGCGGGCAACGCCGAGATGTGACGCTCGCCCGTCCGGTGCCGGGTCCCCCTCGGGGCCCGGCACCTCGCTTTTCAGCGGGCGGTTTCGTAGAGCCGCCGCACGATGTCCTCGATATCGGGTTCCTCGATCGAGAGGTCACGGACCTCGGCCCGCGCCGACACCTCGGCCAGCAGCTGCGCGGCGGTGGTGGTCTCGGCGTCGAAGGCCAGCCGCTGCCGCATACCCTCCGCCTCCGCCGAGATCAGTTCCGCCCCGGCGAGACCGTCCAGGGCCGGTCCGGGTACGGCGAGGTCGACGACCAGCACGCGCTGCGCGCCCACCGTCGCGCCCAGGCCGGGCAACGATCCGTCGTAGGCCAAGCGCCCGTGATCGACCACCAGCACCCGGTCGCAGAGTCGCTCGATATCGCCCATATCGTGGGTGGTCAACACGAGGGTGGTGCCTCGCTCGGCGCGTTCGGTCCGCAGGAATTCGCGCAGGCGTTGCTTCGAGAGCACATCCAACCCGATGGTGGGCTCGTCCAGAATGATCAACTCCGGGCAGTGCAGCAGCGCCGCGGCCACCTCGGCGCGCATCCGCTGTCCCAGCGACAACTGCCGGACCGGCGTGTCGAGCGTATCGGCCATCTCCAGCTGTTCGACCAGTTCCGCGGTGCGCGCCCGCCCGGCCGCGGGTTCGAGCCGGTGGATGGCGGCCAGGATCGTGAACGATTCCCGCAGCGGCAGATCCCACCACAACTGGGAACGCTGCCCGAACACGACACCGATCCGGCTCGCCAGGTCCCGGCGTTGCCGGATGGGTTCCAGACCGCAGGTGCGCACCGAGCCCGAGGTCGGCACCAGGATGCCGGTGAGCATTTTGATCGTGGTCGACTTCCCGGCGCCGTTCGCGCCGATATAGCCGACCGCCGCGCCCCGCTCGACCCGGAAGGTCATGGCGTCGACCGCGGTGACCACCGCGCGCCGCGACCGCAGACCCTTGCCGGTCCGGCGGGTGAAACACCTGGTCAGCTCGTCGACCTCGATAATCGAATCGTCTGTTGTCCTGTCGTACCCCATCTCAGCCACCGCCGCTCTGATAGTGCCTCGTTCCGATCCGCCACATCACCCAAGCCAGCACCCACACCCATGCCGCCGCGAGCGGCGCGCACCAGGCGAGCCAGGCCGGCCGCCCGGCGGGGCCGGGTAGATCCAGTAGTGCCAGGGTCGGGAGATAAGCGGTGAACGCCACCGGTATCGCGACGCAGAACAGCAGCTTCAGCGGTGTGGGGAAAACCGACGCGGGTTGCGTCGCCGCGAAGGATCCGCCGTAGGTGAAGCTGTTGGTCATCTCCGCCCCGTCGATCAGGAAGAACTGGCAGCCCGCGGCCACCACGAACAGTCCACCGAAAAGGACGGTGCCGCACACCACCGTCAGCGCGATCAGCGCCACGGAGACGGCCGACCACTCGATCTCGTTGCGCACCAGCCCGACGGTCAGCACCACCAGCGCGACCGTGGCCCGGGCCAGGCGGCGCAAGGAGAAATCGCTGGTGATCAATTGCAGCAGCACCGGCTGCGGGCGCAGATGGTAGATGTCGAGCTGGCCGAGGCGGATGAGATTCGGCAGTTTGTCCAGGTGCCCGAACACCAACTGGGCCAGCGCGAAGGCCAGATTGCTCAGACCGAACAGCAGCAGCGCGGCGTCCAGGTCCAGGCCGCCCAGCACCTTCGCCTGGTGGAAGATCAGCCATACCTCGGCGAATTCGGCCAGTCCGACCACAGTCGCCCCCGCCATATCGCTGGCGAAGGACAGCCGATAGGTGCGCTGCGCCCGGATCCGGGACCGCAGCACCGCCGCATAGGGAGCGAATCGATTGCCGGCGGGAATCCGCCGGTTCCGCGGCGGGCGCACAGCGGTCTCAACCACCCTGCACCTCCAGCTTGCGCCGCCCCGCGGCCAGCAGGACGCGTCCCAGTACGAGCACGACCAGCAGCCAGCAGACCTGCGTACCCACCAGCTGCGCCGCGTCCCAGCCGGTGGCCCGGCCGGACAGCACATCCACCGGCACCTGCAGCATCGACGGGAAGGGCGTGCAGTGGGCGATACCGCGCAGCCAGTCCGGGAAGATGTGCACCGGGACGAACAGTCCGGCGAGGAACGGGCCGCCGACCTGATACAGCGTCCGCAGCCCGCGGGTCTCCACCACCCAGAATCCGGCGGTGGTGAGGACGAACAGGGACAGGAAGGAGATGGCCGTGGCGAGCACGACGCTGAGGAGACCGAGCACATAGGACTCGGGCGAGCCGGGAAACGCCAGCCCGAAGGTGAGCGCACCGACCAGCAGGCTCGGTATGCCCCGGGGGATCAGCGTGCACAGCGCCCGGCCGAGATCGGCGGCGAGATTCCCCAGCTGCACATCCACCGGCCGCAGGAAATCGATCGCGATATCACCGGTACGGATCCGTTCGGCCAGTTCCAGTTCCGCGCCCATGAACTGCAGCGCGCCGAGCAGTCCCTGGGAGATCCAGACATAGGCCCCGATACTGCCCGCGTCGTATCCGCCGAACCCACCGGTGGCGTCGATGGCGGCGATCATCACCGACGCACGGACGAAGCCGAACACACAGTTGGTGAACAACCCGGCGACCATGGCCAGCTTGTACCGCCATTGCCGGCGGAATCCGGCCACCACGAGCCGCCAGTAGACACCGGCAGTGCCCCGGAGATCGACCGCAGTGGCCGACACGGTCACCCCCCTGCTTTGCGCGGACACAAAGCGGCCAGCCTACCGCGCCACTCCCGGGCGGGAAAGCGATTATCGAGCGGCCCTCACAACCGCGCGGCCAGCCGGGTGCCCTGCTCGATGGCCCGCTTCGCGTCGAGTTCGGCGGCCAGTTCGGCGCCACCGATCAGATGCGTCGGCACCCCCGCGGCGGTGAGTTCCGATTCGAGGTCACGCACCGATTCCTGGCCGGCGCAGATGATCACATTGTCGACCGGGATCACCCGGGGCCGCGCACGCTTCGGGCCGAAGCTGATGTGCAGCCCCGCATCGTCGATCCGCTCGTAGTTCACCCCGCCGATCTGCTCGACCCCTCTGGCCTTCAACGCCGCCCGATGCACCCAACCGCTCGTCTTCCCGAGTCCTTTCCCGAAGGTGGTGTCTTTGCGCTGCAACAGAACGACCTCACGCGCCGCGGGGGCCGGGCGGGGTGCGCGCAACTGGCCGCGCGATTGTTCGTCGTCGGTATCGACACCCCACTCCTCGCGCCACTCGTCCGGTTTCAGCGTCGGATGCCCGTCCACGACCAGGTATTCGCTCACATCGAAGCCGATTCCGCCGGCACCGATCACCGCGACCCGCTCGCCCACCGGTTTGCCGTCACGCACGAGTTCGGCATACGAGAGCACCATCGGATGGTCGATACCCGGGATATCCGGGATACGCGGCCGGACCCCTGTCGCCAGCACGACCTCGTCGTAGCGCCGGTCGATCAGGTCGGCCGCGGTGACACGGGTGTTCAGATGCACCTGCACACCGGTGATTTCCAGTTTGCGGGTGAAATAGCGGATGGACTCGTCGAACTCCTCTTTGCCCGGAATCCGGCGCGCGATATCGAACTGGCCGCCGATTCGATCGAGAGCCTCGAACAGGTCCACCCGGTGGCCGCGCTCGGCCAGATTCACTGCCGCCGAGAGCCCGGCCGGCCCGGCCCCCACCACCGCGATGCTCTTCGCACGCCGGGCGGGCAGCAGGACGAGCTCGGTTTCCCGGCCGGCCCGCGGGTTCAGCAGGCACGACACCGTACGGTGCTGGAAGGCGTGGTCGAGGCAGGCCTGGTTGCAGGCGATACAGGTATTGATCTCGTCGGTCCGGCCGGTGGCGGCCTTGTCGGCCCATTCAGGGTCGGCCAGCAGCGGCCTGGCCATCGAGACGAGCTGCGCGTCGCCGCGGGTCAGGATCTCCTCGGCGACCTCGGGCATATTGATGCGGTTCGAGGCGCACACCGGGATCCCCACCGCCGCAGTGATCTTCGCGGTGAAATCCACGAAGGCCGCGCGCGGTACCGAGGTCACGATCGTGGGCACTCGCGCCTCGTGCCAGCCGATATCCGTATTGAGAATATCGACGCCGGCCGTCTCCAATTCCCGGGCGAGCGCGAGGATCTCATCGAGAGTCTGCCCGTTTTCCACCAGTTCCGCCATCGACAAACGGAATACGATCAGGAACTCGGACCCGACCGCCACTCGGGTGCGCCTGACGATCTCCACCGCGAGCCGCCGGCGATTTTCGGCAGAGCCGCCCCAACGATCGGTTCGTTTGTTCGTACGCGGCGCGAGGAATTGATTGATCAGGTATCCCTCCCCGCCCATTATTTCGACCCCGTCGTATCCCGCGAACCGGGCGAGTTCGGCGCATCGGACATAATCGTCGATGGTCCGCCGAATTCCCCGGTCCGAAAGGGCACGGGGACGGAACGGATTGATCGGCGCCTTGATCGAGGAGGCGGATACGCTGCCCGGGACGTAGGCGTATCGCCCCGCGTGCAGGATCTGCAGCGCGATCCTGCCGCCCGCCTGGTGCACCGCGCGCGTGATCGCGCGATGGCGGTAGGCCTCGGTCCGGTTGGTCAGTTTCGCGCCGAACGGCAGCAACCATCCGGTGCGATTGGGCGCGTAACCACCGGTGATGATCAGGCCGACCCCGCCGCGGGCGCGTTCGGCGAAGTAGGCGGCCAGCCGGTTCGTATCCCAGGCCCGGTCCTCCAGACCGGTGTGCATGGATCCCATGACCACCCTGTTGCGCAGTGTGGTGTGCCCGACCTCGAGCGGGGTGAACAGCTGCGGATAACTCGGCGTCGAGTACATCGCGGGCCCTCTTTCCGATATCGGTCCGGCCCGGTGGCGACCCGGCCGCCGGGCCTACAGGGCCTCATCACACCATTTCGCCACGGCGCCGTTCCACCCCCGGAGCACATCACCCTGGGAAAGCGGCCCCGACCGGAGTCACCGCACCCTCGTGGCAACCCCGCCGCCACCGCGTTTTCCCATCACGGAACCATCACGAGCACCTGAATCCACCGTTACCGATCAGAAATTTTATGTCCTGCACCACAAGATGTTTAGAACCATTTCCCCAGGTCGTCGCGGTGATGGAACGCATTCATTTCCCACTTCAAGATCGCACTTAAGATTTTCTCAGGCTCCGTTAACCTGCTGTTCACCTACTGTGACCATTCTGAGATCCGGTCGTCAAAGACCTGAAGTTCGGCTAGTCCGCGATGTTGTGGACCCAAGGTTGGAAACAACCGCGAAAACTCGCCGGCGCGACAACCACAAAGAGTATCGCGATAGTCGAACTCGAGTCCACTCGACTTCACCACAGTGTGGAGTTCCTGCGGGCGCGGCGGACCGGGAAGCCACCCGGTAACCGCGATATGCGCCATCCGGACCCGGACCAGCCTGCGTTCGGTGTCACACAAAAGAACCCGATAACAGCACAGTCATGTTTTCCGGTAGCGGGCCACCGGCCCGCACCGAAGATCCGTGCTGCCCGAACCGGGCCGGATCCCGAGACCGAACAAGGAACCGAATCCGATCATGCCTTCCCACAGTTTCACCAGCCTGCGCCGTCGTACCAAGCGTGAGGTCTTCGGCTTCGCCCTCGCCACGGCCGGTATCGTCGCCGTCACCGCCTCGTCCGCGGTCTCCATGGCCGATGACAGCTCCCCCAGCCGGGTTGCCATGGTCGCCGAGCAGGCGCCCGCACCCCGGACCGACGAGGCGGCCGCCATCGCCGCGCCCGCCGCCGAGGCCGAGATCATTCCGGCTCCGGCGCCCGCCCCCGAAGCGCTGGCCGCGCCGGCCCCGGCCCCCGCTCCCGAGGCGGCACCCGCGCCGGCGCCCGCCCCGGTCTACCCCAACAACCTGGACGGCTGGATCCAGGAAGCCCTGGACATCATGGCCGCGAACGGCATCCCCGGCAGCTTCGACGGCATCAAACGCAACATCCTGCGGGAATCCTCGGGCGACCCGGGGGCCATCAACCTGTGGGACTCCAACGCCATGATGGGCATCCCCTCCAAGGGCCTGCTCCAGGTGATCGACCCCACCTTCGCCGCGTACCACGTGCCCGGCACCCCGTTCGACGTGTGGAACCCGGTCTCCAACATCGCGGCGGCCTGCAACTACGCCGCCCACCGGTACGGCTCCATGGACAACGTCAACAGCGCGTACTGAGCAATCCGCTCCGCCTCCGGCGGGGCGGGGCCGGGCCCGCAAGGCCCCCTGTTGATCGAAGCGGTCAGCGGAGATGGTCCGATCCGTGGTCCCGAGAAAATTTCATGATCGGCGGGGTGGCGCAACGGCGCGCCGGCCGCGGCGAATCCCCGGATGACGGGACCACGGTGAGGGTCTCGGGCATCCCGGCCCGGGACACCGTCGTCCCGCACGATCCCGCCGCCCCCCGCGGATCGTCCGCGCCGCGCAACGACGCACGGTCGCGGCGGCCCGCCGAATCGGCGGGAAACCACAACGAAGTGGGTGCGCGATGCCGTCCGATACGGGCGGCATCGCGCATTTTCCGTCCCGGGCCCCCGATCGGGGCGACGGAGGCCGAGATCGCCGGCCCGATCCCGATTCCGGGGACCTTCTACACTTGCTCATGGCCGATTACGCGCATTCCCCGGCCGCGGAGGCCGGGCGGGCCGCCAAGGCGCGGCAGCTGGCCGGTTACCTGTGGGACCGGGACATCTCCGGCGCCGAACTGCTCGGCCTCTCTGCCGCGGTGCGGCGCAAGCTCGCCCGGGCCGCGGGCGCCAACCCACCCGGCACCGAGGAGACCTGGCGTTCGGTGGCGCGTCTGCTGGACGAGAAAGCCGCGTGGGCGGCGCGGCACCCCGGCCATCCGGCGGCCGCGCGAAACCATACCGACGAGAAACTGCTCTGGGTGAAGCCGCCGGTCACCCCCTGGTGACCACGTCCGCACTCCCCCACCGACGCCGCGGCCCACGTGACCGTGCGGGTCACGTGGGGTGCGTGCCGGGCGGGCCGGTGGGAGTAGTGCACCGGCCCGGGCTTCACCACCAGCCGGTGGCCATCCCGATCTGACGCTCCAGCTCGGGAGCCAGGGTCCGGGCATAACTCGCGCTGAGATGGTGCTCGTCGTGGTAGACGAGCACGTTCCCCTCGACCACCCGGCAGATCTCGGGTCCGCACACCGAGTCGGTGAGGTCCAGCAGCCGCATGTTCGGAAACGCCGCGGCATGCACCAGTGCCGGGTTCACCGGCGCCAGCGCCGTCGCACGCTGCATACCGCAGGTGGCGCTGTCACCGCCGGCCGCCAGGCAGTCCACGGCGCTGTAGCGGACGCCGGTCGGGCTGCGCAACCACGGGGTATCGCGAATGGCGAGCACATTCAGGTTGCGTTCGGCCAGCGCCGCCCACACATCCAGATACTCGGCCGGGACCACGTCGCCGCCGCTGGGCCAGATGGGCGCGGTGGCAGTGGTGAACACCCAGTCCGGCGGATCGGACGCGAGCAGATCGATCACCTGCCGGGACCAGTCGCGGCAATCGGAGATGTCCAGGCCACGGTATTGGGCGTCGTCGCGGATGTTCAGCGAACAGCCCATCTTCAAGTAGACGACGACCTTGATGTCGTGCACCTGGGCCAGCGCGTCCATGGCGGGCATCCAGTGCTCGGCATGGGAGTTACCGACCATGGCAATGGTGCGCGACCCGTTGGGGTCACCATAGGTGCAGGTCACGACCTCTTTGTTGAACCAGTCGGAGATACAGCCGTCGCGGGTGGGGGCCGGCAGATCGTTGGACGCCTCCAGAATGGACGGACGCAGTTTCGCCACCGGGACCGCCGCCCCGGCGAACAGGGCCTCCGCACCCGGGTACTCGTTCACCGGTAGCGCTTCCAC
Source organism: Nocardia sp. NPDC004568 (assembly GCF_040609955.1). Classification (NCBI taxonomy): domain Bacteria; kingdom Bacillati; phylum Actinomycetota; class Actinomycetes; order Mycobacteriales; family Nocardiaceae; genus Nocardia; species Nocardia sp. NPDC004568. The sequence continues at coordinate 152,345 of NZ_JBEXLL010000005.1, read as the reverse complement.
CGGTTCGGAGGGCGTGCGGGCCATCACCACCTGCCACGAGATACAGGAGCCGAGAACGAGCGCGCCCACCAGGCTCACCGCCACGGCGGGGATACGGCGCTGCCAGACCGGGGTCACCGTGGTCCGCCCGGACCGCAGCCGCAGCGGCTCCTCGACGAACTTGTTGGTCAGCACCGCCAGCACCAGCGACGCCGAGATGACGAGCAGGCCACCGCCGAGACCGGCATGCGGCTTCCCGGTCTGCACCAGGTAGTAGATGAGCAGCGGCCAGTGCCACAGGTACAGCGAATAGGCGATGGAACCCAGTTCGACCATCGGGCGGGAGGCCAGCAGCCGCGAGACGACCGACCGCCAGCCGCTCTCGGTGCGGATCCCGGCGACGATCAGCGCCACCGCCGCGCCCACCGGGAACAATGCGGCCGGCCCCGGGAACTGGCGGGCTCCGTCGAAGAGCACCCCGCAGACGAGGACCGCCGTGAGTCCCGCGGCGGCCACGAGCGTCAGCAGGACGCGCGCGACCCGTTCCCCGACGATCCGCACCCAGGGCAGCACGGCGGCCAGCAGCGCACCGGTCAGCAGCTCCCAGGCGCGGGCGGCGCTGTCGTAATAGGTCCATTCCTGGGAGACGGTCATCCATACGGCGGCATAGACGAAAGAGCCGGTGCCCAGGACCAGCGCGAGCACCGCGATCGTCGGGCGCACCGCCGAGGCGCGGCCCAGGCGTACGCACGCCCGACCGATCACCGCCAGGAGTACCGCGATGGCGAGATAGAACTGGCCCTGTACCGCCATCGACCACATGTGTTGCAGCGGGCTCACCGAGGGGTCCGCGGCCAGATAGCTCTCGGAGGCCTGCGCCAGATACCAGTTCTGGTAATAGAAGGCGGTGGCGATGGTCTGACCGGACATATTGCCCCAGGTCGAGTACGGCCGGTACAGCACGGTGACGATCGCCACCACGGCCAGCACCACCATCAGGGCGGGCAGCAGCCGGCGCGCGGTCCGCACGGCCGTCTGCCGCAGTCCCACGGCTCCGGTCCGTTCCACCTGGCGCAGCAGCATGCCGGTGTAGAAGAAGCCCGAGAGGACCAGGAAGATATCGACTCCGCCGGAAACCTTGCCATACCACACATGGAATGCGACGACCAGGGCGATCGCTATCCCGCGCAGGCCGTCCAGATCCAGCCGGTAATCGCCCGGGCGGGCCGCGGCAGGTGGCGCGGCGGGGCCACCCGTGACGTCACTGTCCTTGATTCGCAACAACTGCGTTCCCCGACCTATCGCTTTCTCCGGCCGACCCGGGACGAGTCGAGTAACAGCAGCGGAGTACGAGCCTCGGACATAGCAGCATCCCTATCACAATGTGTCGTCCACGGCGAAACCTCCGTGTACGTGCGGAGAACTTCGCCACTGTGGCGCGGTACGCCACGGCATCCGGGGAGTACCCAGCCCGGTGGCCGTTCTCTCCTGTCTTATCCAGGCCATACGAGTTGACAATCGACCCGCCCCTCACAACAGTGGAAGCCGCGCGTTCTCGTCGAACGCAGATCCACACTCCCCAGCAGACATAGAGGAATTCATGAACGTACGCCAGCTCTATGTCAGCGCCGCCGCCGCGGGGCTGACTCTTCTGGCCGCTCCCGCCGCGAGCGCCGCCGGCCCGATCGGACTCCCGCTGCCCTCCCTGGCGGGCACCGGTTCCTCCGCGGCCGACGCCGTGCTGGGCGCGACCGGTTCGGCCCAGCTGACGCAGACCGGTTCGGCCGGCGGTGCCTTCAAGAACTGTGACGAAGCGCGCGCCGCGGGCCGGGCGCCGATCTTCCGCGGCGAGCCCGGTTTCGGTCCGCACCTGGATCCCGACGGCGACGGGTTCGCTTGCCCCACCGTCTGATCCACGGTTACTGCGCACGAACACCCGGTGACAGCGCCGCTGTCACCGGGTGTTCTGCATTCGCGGCCGGTACCCGGGTCAGCGCAGGATCTTGAACAGCAGCGCACCCGCCACCAGCGCACCGATACCGATCAGGGTGTACTTCACCTTCGGCTCGTTCACCTTCGCCAGCGCCAACTGCTTGGTCCCCTCCGCGATCCGCTGCGGATCGGCCCGCACGGCGATCTCGTCGAGAGTGCTGGCCAACCGCTCCCGCGCGGCCTCGATCTCCTGCTCGATCCGCTCGGTATCCTTTGCCACCTTCACGCCTCCTGTAACTGGTCTGCCGCGCTCGTAGGCGGCCGATGTTCCACCCCTGGGCCGGCTTGTCGTCCACGGATCGGCCGGGGCCCGCTCGAGTGTATCCGCGCGCACCACACTCGCCGGTTGTTCATCCCCGCCCGCGATCCGCCCGGGGGCACGGCGTGCGGGTACGCGGTACGGTCCCCCCGGGACGGCCGATACCCACCGGATCGCCGCGACGCGTACGCGGCCGGGAATCCGGCGGGTCGATTACGGTAGCGAGGGTGACCGACAACCAGCGACTCTCCCCCGGCGACCCGGCACCCGATTTCACCCTTCCCGATGCCGACGGCAACGAGGTATCGCTCGCCGACTACCGCGGCCGCAAGGTCGTGGTGTACTTCTACCCCGCCGCGAGCACCCCCGGCTGCACAAAACAGGCCTGCGACTTCCGGGACAGCCTCGGCGAACTGCACTCCGCCGGCCTCGACGTGATCGGTATCTCCCCCGACAAACCGGCCAAGCTCGCCAAGTTCCGCGACGCCGAGCGACTGAACTTCCCGCTGCTGTCCGACCCCGGCCGCACGGTGCTCACCGCTTGGGGCGCCTTCGGCGAGAAGACCATGTACGGCAAGACGGTGACCGGCGTCATCCGGTCGACCTTCCTCGTCGATGCCGAGGGCAAGATCGAGGTCGCGCAGTACAACGTGCGCGCCACCGGACACGTCGCCAAACTCCGTCGCGACCTCTCGGTCTGATCCGCGGACAGTGCAGCGCCGTCCCGGCGTCGCGGCGTGATCGTCCCGACCACCCGGGTACGGTGGCGCGGCCCGGGTGGTCATTCGTAGGAGGCGATCAACCGCTCGTAACCGTCGAGGAGTAGTCCCAGCCCGGTATCGAAGAACAGTGTCGCCCACTGCTGATCGTCCTGTTCGAAGGCCTGGGCGCGTACGGCCGCGGTGAGAGCGGGGAACCGGGCGGGGTCCAGCCGGTCGATGATCCCCCAATCACCTCCGGACCCTTCTTCTTCCGCTTTGATCTCCTCGGCCAGCCGGGCCCGGCCGATTATGTAGAGCGACAGGTTCATCACCAGCTGCAGTTTCAGCGCCTCGGGTATCCGGGTCTGCCCCAGCGCGGCCAGACCGGTCTCCAGCCAGGCCATATTGTTGGGCCCCAGCGGTGGCGCACTCATCCGCACGTGCAGCCAGCCGGTGTGCCGGCTGATGACCCGGTATTCCGCCCGTGCCCACAGCTCCAGCGCCTCGCGCCACGGCGTACCCGGCGGAATCTCCGGCGGCATGCCGACCACCCGGTCCAGAGCGATCTCCAGCAGGGTCGCCTTGCTGTCCACGTAGCGGTACAGCGACATCGCCGTGAAGCCCAGCCGCTCGGCGACCTTGTTCATCGACAGGGCTTCGAATCCTTCTTCGTCGGCGAGTTCGATCGCGGTGTCGACGATCTGTTCCAGGCTCAGCCCCCGCCGGGGCCCGCGGGTACCGGCCGGTTCCAGCCCCCACATCAGCGCGACGGCCTTGGACAGCGGCGGACTGTCCGGGCCCGCGGCCCACGGCCCGGTGTCTTTCTCGTGTGATGTGCCCGATTCCGAGTGTGGCCCGTTCTGACCTGCGCCGACTCTCGCCATCGACTTCCTTTCGCTGCGGTCCGCGGCAGCGGGCGCCGTCACCCGCGTGCCGCCGCCGACCGGCCCGACCGGTGGCTCTGCCTACTACATCACCCGGAGCTCACCTCTTGCGCCCCACCCCGAACTGTGTACTGTTTAAACTAAATTTATGCCATATACAGTTTACTCGGCATACAGTTTTCGAACGGAGTCCGCCATGACCGCCCCACCCGCCATCTCCCTCGCCGGCCTCACCAAAACCTTCGGCGACCGTCACGTCCTCGCCGGTATCGACCTCGATATCGCCCCGGGGTCGGTGTTCTCGCTGCTCGGCCCCAACGGCGCCGGGAAAACCACGATGGTCCGCATCCTCGCCACGCTGACCAGGCCGGACGCCGGAACGGTCCGGGTGGCCGGTCACGATGCGGTCCGGGAACCCGACCGCGTCCGCGCGGCCATCGGAGTCACCGGCCAGTACGCGGCCCTCGACAAAGTGCTCACCGGCGCCGAGAACCTGCACATGGTCGGACACCTGCTGCACCTGGGCCGGTCCGGCACCCGGTTGCGCGCCGTGGAACTACTCGAGCGCTTCGACCTCACCGATGCCGCGAACCGTCCCGTGAACACCTACTCCGGCGGTATGGGCCGGCGCCTCGACCTGGCCATGAGCCTGATGGGACGCCCGGAAGTGGTCTTCCTGGACGAGCCCACCACCGGTCTCGACCCGCGCAGCCGCCGCGAACTGTGGACGGTGATCCGGGAACTGGTGGACGACGGCGTCACCGTTTTCCTCACCACCCAGTACCTCGAGGAGGCCGACCAGCTCGCCGACCGGATCGCGGTCCTGCACGACGGACGCATCGTCGCCGACGGCACCCCGGCCGAACTCAAACGGCTCACCCCCGGCGGCCATATCCGCTTCCGCTTCGCCGACCTCACGGATCTGACAGCGGCCGCCCGGGTCACCGGCCATCCCGACATCGATCCCGCCGAGCTGACCCTGCAGATCCCCTCGGACGGCTCGGTGGCCCATCTCAAACACCTGCTCGACCGATTCACCGAACTCGACCTCACCGTAGAGGAACTCGGCGTGCACACGCCCGACCTCGACGATGTGTTCTTCGCGCTCACCAGCCGGCCGGCCGCCCCGCTGCCGGCCGCCTCCTGACCTTCCCGTACCGCACAGAAAACCGCACTGATGACCACGCTCGCCCGCTCCGCGCAGGACGCCGCCACCATGACCGCGCGCAATATGCGCCATACGCTGCGCAGTCCCGACTCGCTGATCAGCACACTCGCGCTGCCGATCATGATCCTGCTGATGTTCGTCTACGTCTTCGGCGGCGCCATGAACGTCGGCGACAGCACCTTCGTCGACTACGTGGTGCCCGGGATCATCCTGCTGTGCGCCAGTTTCGGCGCGTCCACCACCGCGGTCGGCGTCTCGGTCGATATCACCGAGGGCATCGTGGACCGGTTCTCCACCATGGCCATCAGTCGCTCGGCATTCCTCACCGGGCGCATCACCGAGAGCCTGCTGCGCAATATGGCCGCCACCACCGTCGTGATCGGCGTCGCCGTGGCCATCGGGTTCCGCCCCACCACCGACCCGCTGCGCTGGCTCGCCGCGGCCGGGGTGCTCGCGCTGGTGGTCCTGGCACTGTCCTGGATGTCGGCCTGCTTCGGCTTGCTCGCCGGCAGCCCGGAGGCCGCCAACGGATTCACCATCTTCGCGATGTTCATCCCCTATATCAGCAGTGCGTTCGTCCCACCGGAGACCATGCCGGGCTGGCTGCGGGGGTTCGCCGAACACCAGCCCGTGACACCGGTCATCGAAACCCTGCGCGGGCTCCTGGTCGGCACCCCCATCGGTCACAGCGCGGTCCTCGCACTCGCCTGGTGGGGCGCGATCGCGGCGGTGTCCTATCTCGCGGCCCTGGTCCTGTACCGCAGGCGCACCCGGAACTGATCGATTCCGGCCGATCCGGGCGGCCCGACCGAGTGTTGCGCGGCCCGGATCGCCGGTGTCGCGGTGGTGAGACATGACAGACTCGCCGTCACAGTTCCATACTCTGCACCATGGTGTTCCCGCTACCGCTAGCCTGGGACAGGTGAACGTACGGACGGAGGCCAGGGCCAAACGGCGTCCGGACCCTGCGCTGGAGCTCCAGGACGACCCGCAAGAGCTGATGCCACGCCGGCGTCCGACCCAGGAACGCAGCAAGCGCAAATTCGACGCCCTGCTCCAGGCCTCGCGCGAATTGCTGGTGGAAGTCGGTTTCGAATCGTTCACCTGCGAAGAGGTCGCGGCCCGCGCCGAAGTCCCGATCGGCACTCTCTACCAGTTCTTCGCCAACAAATATGTGATCGTCTGCGAACTGAACCGGCAGGATCTGGTGGCGGTATCGCAGGAGCTGGCCGATTTCCACGGCGAGATCCCGTCGCTGGACTGGCTGCGGCATATGAACCAGTTCGTCGACCATCTGGCCAACCTGTGGATGACCGACCCGTCCCGGCGCGAGGTGTGGCTGGCCATGCAGTCCACGCCCTCCACCCGGGCCACCGGCGCCATCCACGAGAAGGAATTCGCCGAGGTCGTTTCGCAGATGCTGCGACCGCTCACCCCGCGCACCCCGCGGGCTCGGCGCACCATGATGGCCGAGGTGCTGGTGCATGTGGTCTATTCGATGATGAACTTCTCGGTACAGGACGAGCAGAGCCACGCCGACGCGGTCGCCGAGCTCAAACGGCTCATGGTCGCCTATCTCCTGGTAGCGGAGAAGGAATCCCGCACCGCCAGCCAGCGCTGAGCTCCGTCCCCGGCCCGTAGCCTCCGCACACCGGGCCCACCTTGTCGCGATACCGGCCGACTCCGGTTCGGCACAGCGCCACGGCATACCCGCCCGGAGCGCAAAGTCCGCACGGTCCGGTCACCAATGGCAACACGTGCGCAGCGGAAGCGACCAACAAGGATGTGGCTGCGGCGTCGGGGACGCGAGAGCAGACCGCGGCCCGCTGGCGGGGCCGGTTCGTCCGCGCCGAGCTGGCGTGCCTGGTGGACGAGCCGCGGCCGGGTGCCCCGCGCACGATCACCGACGGCGAAGTCGATAGAAGTCATCGTGAAGACTCTCGAACATGCCCTAACGGGCGGGAACACGCACTAGTCGACACGAGGCATGGCGAAAACGACCGGCGTGTCGTACTCGGTGATCTGGCAGATCTGGCACGCGTTCGGGTAGGGCTGCATGGCAAACATAGGGCACTATAATTTCAATTCGACAAACCGGCTACATTTCGATCTGTCACACCGCTCATCTCAGCTGAACTGCCACTGCCCTGCAGCGGCACCCGCTGATACTTCGCGCTTATACTACACCACAGCACAATCCGACCGAAACGACTCGATGGGTGCCGGAGAATCCCAGGAATCCGAAGCCACTCGAACTCGAATCAGTACGACCAGGCCGAGGGACATCGTGACAGTTTCCGGGCAGTTCCGCTCACTTGCCGAACGCTTGGCCGTCGATCTTCGAACGTTGGGCCGGTCTCGGACGGAGACGGTCCAGCACATCATCCATACACTACGCCGCGTATCGCATGAAGTACCCGACCGAGATCACTACAGCCCGACATTGATGGCGATCGAAGGAGGACTACCCCTCCGAACGGCTATCGGCAGCGACCATGTGCCGGACTGGACTCAATTCCGTGTCCGCAACGGCTACCTACACTTCACATCCGACCGGTCCGGCGCATGGTACGGCGAACGCATCCTCGGACCCATACGCGACCGACTACACCCCGAACAGATCGAGGCCGTCCGCAATTTTACCAAATGGTCAAGGCCTTTTAACAACATTCGGGACGGAGATCCCAATTCATTTTTTCAGGAGCTGGCCGCAGCGAAATCAGCATTCGACGATCTCGCGCCATTGACTGGCCTAAATCCGGTACCAACACTGAGGCAGCTGATCTCGATCAGCACACGACCCGACGTGACCGAGAGGCAGCGACACCTGATAGCGAAGTTGGCTGCCAACCCCGACTCGAACGGCGGATTGGACAAGATCTGGATGTACGAATTTCTAAGCCGACGCATGCAGATCCACTTCGAGGGTCCGGCCAATTTCAGTACCGCTGGGCGGTGGATTGCAACGATGGACAGTGCCGTAGAACGCGCCATTCCCGGTTCGATTCATGCGTCACGAACATTGCGCTCAATTGATCACTTGATCGACATCGACGGCATGGCTTTGGGTTCGGAGATCACAACAGAAAGATTACAATCTCTTATAGGAAGTGTGCAGACCGATAGGGGCTATATGTCATGCAGTCTCGGCAAGCACGTGACGCCCGATGGGCCGGGGAAATACTGGCTTGAACTCGACATTCCCGAGAACTCGTTAGGTTTGTATGTGGGCGAGAGGAGTGCATTTCCGAATCAAAACGAACTAATCCTCGCTCGACACACTTCATACTCTATATCCGACGTTCAAGGAACGCTCGACTCCGGAATCGCCATCCATGGAGAAGTAATCTCGCGCAGCGGAAGGTAGAAGAATATGGGACTGTGGATTCAAGGGCTCATCTGCTGGCCGGGGCTTGACCAGAGTGGCGCCGTTACCGAGATAGTGCCCATCTCGACACTTGGGGGTTCGGGTTGGCGTGTGCCGGGCGGAACTGGGCGATAAGTTCACGGGCTCGCTGCGGCGGTTTGAACAGTAGGAGAAACCTTTTCATGCCTTAGAAAGTGTTGGGGAACCTGGTCGGTTAGTTGGTGAGGTCGTCTGCTGGCCGGCGGGCGGCCTCGGTTTCGATCGGACCGGAGGGCTCCACGGTTTCACCGGCGAGGCGCGCGGCCATGAGCCGGATAATCGCGATCTGGATCATCGCTTCGGCGTGGGCGGTTCTACGTTCGTAGTCGCGTGCCAATCGTCTACACTTTGTCAGCCAGGAGAACGTGCGTTCGACCACCCACCTGCGGGGCAGCACCTGAAAGCCTTTCACATCGGCGTTCCGGGGCACCGCCACGATCTCGATACTTTCTCAGGGGCATCTGCTCGTGCACCAGCTCGCCGAGTTCGCGTTCACCCCCTATCGGGATTACGTTGAGGAGTGGGTTTCTGGTGGCAGGTTCACTACCTACGCCGTCGCGGCCTGAGTCACCAGTCCACGTCGACGCCGACCTCTCGGGTCAGGCTTCCCCGCCAGCCCGAGTAAGTGTTACCGCGTACCTGAGCACCTTTCAGTCCGCGCACCCCACGCATGTCAATCAGTCGGCAGTCCACGAATGTGGTGTTGTGCTCGATATTCGCCTGCGAGAACTGCGCGCCAGTGAGGTTGACCTGACCCCGCTGGTTCGGTCCGGAGTTTGTGAGAGTCTGAATGCCCAGGTTTTGGGCGGGAGGGCTCGACAACGATCATGGCGGTGCGTAAACGACACACCCCTGAGCAGGTGGTCCGGAAACTGACCGAGGCCGGTCGGCTGCCGGCCGAGGGCAAGAACTGAAACCCATCCACAACAGGGGATTCCACCGCGCTTATCACGATGCCCGCGCCGAGAGCTGGGCGGTGAACCACAAAAGATTCAGGCGCCTGTGGCGGGCCGAAGGCCTGCGGGTGCCGGTGCGGCGGCGCCGTAAAAGCCTCGGCGCCTCCACTGTTACCGAGGTGACCGCGGACGCGCCGAATCGGATGTGGGCGATCGATTTCCAGTTCGACGCCACCACCGACAGGCGGCCGGTGAAGATCGTGTCGATCGTCGACGAGCACACCCGTGAATGCCTGGGCGGGCTGGTGGAGCGTTCGATCACGCCGACAGGTTGATCGACGAACTCGACCGCATCGCGGCCGAACGAGGCTATCCGACGGTGCTGCGCTGTGACAACGGCCCGGAGCTGGCGTGCTCGGTGATGGCCGACTGGGCCGGTGAACGGGTCGGGCCAGCGTTCATCCCGCCTGGCCAGCCCTGGCGCAACGGCTACATCGAGTCGTTCAACGAGCGGTTGCGCGACGAATGCCTCGAGATCAACAGTTTCTGGTCGCTGACCCCAGGCCCGGGTCGTGATCACCGATTGGAAACCGACTACCACCAGCGGCGACGGCATTCGGCCCTAAGCTATCGCACCCCGGCCGGATACGCTGTCATCTGCACACATCAATGACCGGCTCTCACAGCCCGTGGACCGATCACCGGGAACCCGTCAAGGTCGCATTCCCTCGAACCGGACGCTGCGGAACCAGACCCTCTGGAAGTCCGCACCTGCCAGGTTGCAGCCGGTGCACACCGATTACTCCCCTGTCCGACGCGGAATCCGCACCGAACGTAGCATGCCGCTGCTGTTCTGCTGCAGAGGGTGGGGAGCAGCCTCCGGAAACGACACGATCGCCGCAACCCCTCATCAAGAGTGTTGCGACGATCGCGTGACGCCAGGCCCCGGCTGTTCGTCGTTCGCTCAGTTCTCCGGTGGCCGACCCTCGATCAGGTCGGCCAGTTCGCCCGGGTCCTCCAGCACCACCATCGCGGCCGCCGTGTCACCGTCGTGGGTGAGCGACAGGTGCACTCGCACCCGCGGCAGGAACTCCGCGGCCAGGCCGTGCAGTTTGATGCTCGGCCGGCCCCAGGCGTCATTGACGACCTCGATCAACGGGTACGGGTTGTCCCCGATCTGCGGACGGCGGGCGAAGCGCGACGAGGCCCAGGCCTTGAGCACTGCCTCCTTCGCCGCCCACCGCGCCGCGTAACTACGGGCCGGATCGGTGGCCTTGCTCTGGCAGTAGCGCCGCTCACCGGCGGTGAAACTCTCCCTGAGCATGGTCGTTCCGGCACGGTCCAGCTGTTCGGCGAACTCGGAGATGGTCACCAGGTCCAAGCCGATTCCGAGGATTGTCACAGTGGCGCAGCCTACGCAGTACCGGCGACGCCGGCACCGGAAGTGCCACCGACGAACCGCCCGGTCTCGCAACCGGCTCCATCGACCTGGTAGACCCCGCCGGTGCCGAGCCGCGCGTCCTCGGACAGCAGCACCTCGGCCTCGAGACCGCGGATCTTCGCCGCCGGGGTGCCGTCGCCGCCGAGGCGCCGATCGGCCGGACGCTCGTAGAGCGCCGCGCCACCGCACATCGCCTCGACGATCCGCTGCCGACCCGCCAGCAGGCGTTCCTGCGCCCGCCGCTGGTACTCCGCCCGCCGGGCCGGTTCGATCGCCTGGACGAACGCCTCCGGATGGACGACCGCCAGCAGACCGGACACATGCCCGAAGCCGAGCGAGGTCACCAGGCCCGCCTTGAGCGGGAACCGGTCACCGAAGCGCAGCGCCTCGCGCACCCAGACCAGATGCGGGTATTCCGACATCTTGTCGTCCACGCAATCCAGGCTCCGGTTCGGCGGCACCACACCGTTTTCCAGCACCTGGCACAGGCCGATCAGCTGGAACGCGGCCGCGCCACCCTTGGCGTGTCCGGTGAGGCTCTTCTGCGAGACCACGAACAACGGTGCCCCGTCGGACCGGCCGATGGCCGCCGCCAGCCGCTCGTGCAGTTCGGACTCGTTCGGATCGTTGGCCGCGGTGGAGGTGTCGTGTTTGGACACCACCGCGATATCGTCCGGGCCCACACCGAGTTTGCGCAGTTCGGCGGCGAACCGGGATTCCCGGCCACCCCGGCCCGCACCCAGCGCGCCGAGGCCGGGCGCCGGGATCGAGGTGTGCACGCCGTCGGCGTAGGACTGGGCGTAGGCGACCACACCGAGGACCGGCAGGCCCAGCTCCAGCGCCACATCACCGCGGGCCAGCAGCACGGTGCCGCCGCCCTGCGATTCCACGAATCCGCCGCGACGCCGGTCGTTGGCCCGGGAGAAGTAGCGGTCGCTGATGCCCTTGGCGCTCATGGCCGCCGAATCCGCGGTGGCCGACATATCACCGAAGCCGACGATGCCCTCGATACCCAGATCGTCGAAGCCACCGGCCACGACCACCTCGGCCTTACCGAGCTTGATCTTGTCGACACCTTCCTCCACCGACACCGCGGCGGTGGCGCAGGCCGCCACCGGATGCACCATGGCGCCGTAGCTGCCGACATAGGACTGCACGACATGCGCCAGGGCCACGTTGGGCAGCGCCTCCTGCAGGATGTCGTTGGGCCGCGGTTCGCCGAGCAGGTTGTCGACGTAGAGCGAGCGCATCGACGACATACCGCCCATACCGGTGCCCTGGGTGTTGGCCACCAGGCTCGGGTGCACCCAGCTCATCAGCTCCGACGGGCTGAACCCGGAACCGACGAACGCGTCGACGGTGCAGGCGATGTTCCACAGCGCCACCCGGTCGATCGAGGACGCCATATCCGGGGAGATACCCCAGACGGTGGGATCCCAGCCGGTCGGGATCTGGCCGCCCACGGTCCGCGACAGGTTCGCCCGGCGCGGCACCCGGATCTCGGTGCCGGCCTTGCGGGTCACGGTCCAGTCGCCGGAATCGGCGACCGGGGTGATGACCGTGTGCTCGGGGTCGGCCGCGTGGAAGGCGCGCGCCTCGGCTTCGCCGCCGACCGTGAACGAGAGATCCTGGTCCAGGAAGACCGAGGTCATCAGCGGGCTGCTGTTGTCCACCATGGCACCGTCGTCGGCGTAGCGGCGGATACCGCACCGCTGCACCACGGCGTCGTGATACCGCTCGGCCAGTTCGTGTTCCGGCACGTAGTCACCGGATTCGGTGTCGTACCAGCCCGGCTTGGGATCGTTCTCCCAGGCCACCATGCCGGTGGTCCAGGCCAGCTCCAGCACACCGCCGGCCGACAGCTCGTCGGAGACCTCCATCTCGAACCGGGTCCGCGCCGAACCGTACGGTCCGAGCTCACCGGCACCGACGATGACGACCATATCGGCGAGATCGGCGGTCACCGCACCCCATTCGGGGACGGGCAGCGCGGAGGTGAGCGCCGGCGGCGCGGGCAGCGCGGAGATCCGCGGCCCGTCCGAGGTCGGCGCCTCGTCGGCTTCCTCGGCGTCCGCGGCTTCCTGCGCCTGCTTGGCCAGCGCCGCCAGATCCAGCTCGGCACCGGCCAGCCCGCCGGTGAGATCGACCTGCTGCGGGTCGGCCGCGGCGGCCGCGCGGGCCTGCTCGGTCGCCCACTTCAGCAGTTCGTCGGCGATCTCGTCGGTCGACCAGGTCTGCACTCCGGCCTGTTCGACGGCGTCCACCATCGGATCGTTGTGGCCCATGAGCCCGGTGCCCCGGACCCAGCCGATCAGCGCGTGTACCAGGGTGACCCGGGTCGCCCACGTCTTCTCGGCCCGCCACCGGGCGACCACGGCGTCGAGCGCGGCCTTGGCCTCGCCGTAGGCGCCGTCACCGCCGAAGAGACCGCGGTTGGGCGAACCCGGCAGCACCACATGGAGTTTCGCGTCGACATCGTGATCGGCGCCCAGCGTGGACAGACCACCGATGAGCCGCTCGACCGACCACAGCAGCACCCGCATCTCCATTTCGGCGCGGGCACCCGCGTCGGAGAGGTAGCCGGAGACCCGCGGCGCCGCGAACGGCAGCAGCAGGGTGGGGGTCAGCGCGTCCTTGGTCTTGATCTTGGCGCCACCGGCATTGTCGACCTGCTCGGTACCGACCCACTCGATGAGGGCGTCGATATCGGTGTAGGAGACCATATTCGCCGGGACCACCCACAGCGCCGCACCGTGGCGGGCGTTGGCGCGGTAGAGGTCACGGTAGAAGCCGAGCCGGGTGTCGTCGAGCCGTGAGGTGGTGACCACCACGGTCGCCCCGCCTCCGAGCAGTCGCCCGGCGAGCGCGGCGGCGATGGAGCCCTTGCTCGCGCCGGTGACCACCGCGACCTCGTCGGACCACACACCGGTCTCGGTGGTGTCGCGCGCCGCCTCGGCGATCCGCTCGTAGTGACCGGCCAGCACCGAACGCGCCTCGCCCACGGCCCGCTGCCGCCACCAGTCGGCCTGCGCGGCAACCGCTTCGCCGGCACCGGTGAACCCGGCGACCGGCAGCTGCGCGGTCACGGAATCCTCGCCCAGCCACAGCCGGGCCAGATCCTCACGCGCGCTGGCCCACCGGTCGTCGATGAGCACCGCCTTGCGGGCGTCGAACGCCGGGGCGACCAGCCGCGGCCAGTCCGATCCCAGTTCCGCCGACACCAGGTCGACGAGGCCGTCATCGGTGGCCTCGGCCGCGGAGGTCCGCTCGCTCAGGCCGAGCTGCTCGAGCACCAGACGGGCCGCCGAAGCCAGCACACCGTCCTTGCCGGTGATCTGCTCGGTGAACTCGCCCAGGGCCGCCGCGTCCACGGTGCCGCCGCCGGAGCCGCCGGCCGCGGGCAGCGAGACCGCCACCCCGCGCCGTGCCGCCACCGCCTGGACGGCGGCATCGATCGCGGCGTCCACGGACGCGCTGTCGGACAGCGCCCCGGAGACCAGACCGCCCAGGTCGCCACCGCGCACGCTGGTGCCCTCGCGGGTCCCGAGCGAGACCTCGGCGGTGATGTGGCTGGCCCAGCCCTCACCCAGTTCCCAGACCTTCTTCACGCGTTCGGCGATCGCGGCCGGCCGCTTACCGGACGGCCCGAACACCTTGCGCAGATGATCGTTGATCGCATCGCTGAGCACCGAGCCGAACGGCTTGTAGGTGCGGGCGAGGCGTTCCACGGTCGCGGACAGCGCGCCCATATCGGCATCGGCGGCACCGTCGATCGCGCCCAGCGACAGTTCCGACCCGAGGTCGACCAGCAGCTGGTTGCGGCGCGAGGACACCCCGTCGCAGAGGCCCTCGATGGTGTCGACCGGGCCGATCTGGTCGATGCGGAGTTTGGTCCACAGCGCGATCAGCACGCGGGTGGCGTCGGCGGCGGTGAAGGCGATGTCGTCGGGCCGCGGACCACCGGTCGCGGCCGCAGGCGTGGGCGCGGCGGCGGCGGCCGGAGCGGCCGCGGTGGCGGGGGCCTCGGCGGCCTCCTCCGCGGGCTCGTCCACCGGAGCCGGGTCGGTATCGGTGGAGTACACCACCGCCGCCTCGCGCTCGATATTGAGCACCTCCACCGTGGTGGTGGCGAAATCGGGCAGCTTCAGGGTCTGGCTCGCCAGGTTCGCCACGGTCGGGGTGGCACCCAGGCCGACCTCCACGAAACGTTCCACGCCCAGCTCACCGAACAGCAGGTCCTGGGTCTCGATCCAGCGCACCGGGCTGGCGAACTGCCAGGCCAGTAGTTCGATGAGGACCACGCGGCACAGTTCGCTCGGACGCTGTGCCCACGAGTCGAAATCGGCGAGGACGGCGGCGAGCGGCTCCGAGGGCACCAGGTCGGCGATCTCGGCGACGAACTCCCGCTCCAGCGAGAACGGCTTGGGCACGAGGTTCGGGATGTAGCGCCCGACCAGCACCTCCGGCTGCAGTTCCTCGGGCAGCAGCTGCTCGAGCTTGCCCCGGAACTCCGGCACACCCTTGCGCAGCACCGTGGAATGGAACGGCACATCGATACCGGGCACCAGGATGAAGGCGCGCTTCCCGCCGAATTCCGCCCGGCGCCGCTCGATCTCGGCCTCCAGGGCGTCGAGACCGGCGACGGTCCCCGCGATGGCGTACTGCGAACCCCGCAGGTTCAGGTTCACCACCTCGAGGAATTCCCCGACCTGCTCGCCGACACCGGAGACGAAGCCGATGACCTCGTCGTCGGGCAGTCCGATCTGCGAGGGCCGGATGGCGGCCATCCGGTAGTCGCTGCGGCCCTGCGCATCCCGCGGCACCAGCTCGTGCATGGCCGAACCACGCTGGAACACCACCTCGAGGACCGCTTCGAGCGGCAGCACACCGGCCACGGCGGCCAGCGCGTTGTACTCACCGACCGAATGCCCGGCCAGCAGCGCACCCTCCACGAACGCACCGGCCTCCCGGAGCTCCGCGACCTGCGCGACGCCGAGGGTGGCCATGGCGACCTGGGTGAACTGGGTCAGGTGCAGGACGCCGTCCGGGTGCCGGTGCTCGACCCCGCGGGCCTTCAGGTAGGTCGGGTTGTCCCGCACCACGGCCAGGATCGAGAAGCCCAGCGCCTCCCGGGTGTGCTTATCGGCCCGATCCCAGATGGCCTTGGCGGCCTTGGAGCGCGACCGCGCGTCCAGGCCCATCCCCTTGCGCTGGATACCCTGGCCCGGGAACGCGTAGACAGTCTTCGGCGCGGCGGTACGACCGGTCGCGGTCATCACCAGATCGCCGTCGGCACGGCAGGAGACCTCGACGATCTCGTCGCCGCCGTCGACCGCGACCCGTTCCACCCGCACATCGATATCGGCGCCCGGCCGGACCATGCCCAGGAACCGGGTGGTCCACGCGGTCAGTGTGCGCGCCGGCACCGACGCCTGCGGGTCCACGGCAGACACCGCGTGCTGGGCGGCGGCGGACAGCCACATGCCGTGCACGATCGGGCTACCCAGGCCGGCGAGCTTCGCGGCGGCATCGCTGGTGTGGATGGGGTTGTGGTCACCGGAGACCGCGGCGAACGCGGCCATGCTCCGGGGCGCCACCATGGTGACGTCGCGGCGCCGGCGGCGCGGGGTCTCGGTGGCATCGGCGCTCACGGTGCCCGCGGCCCGCGGCGGATCGGTCAGTTCGCCCGCGCCGGTGCGGCCGCGGATGGCGAACCGCTCGGTCAGCCGGGCCAGCGGTACCACATCGAGGCCCTGATCCCGCATCTCACCGACGGTGACGTCCACCTCGACCACCCGGCCGAGGTCGGTGTCGACAACCGTCCCGGATTCGGCCCGCACCACGAGAATGCTGGTCTCGCCGGGCAGTTCGCGCAGCAGCTCGATCCGGTGGTCCAGATGCACCAGATCCAGCATGCCCTCGATGACGCTGGTATCGGCCGCGGTCCGCGCCGCGCCCAGCACCCCGAACACCGCCGGCCAGCAGGCACCCACCAGCACGTCGGGCACCGTACGGCCCAGCGTGCTCAGTTCCGCCGGCAGGCCGGCGCCGGTGACGCCGGCGTGATCGGCGACCAGATCCGGCGACCAGGCCACGTTCAGGTGCGCGACGCTGCTCTTCACCTCCGGCAGCGCCTGTCCGGCGGCCACCCCGAGCAGCGCGGACATCGCCGCGTCCGCATCGGCTTCGGTCACCACCGGCGCGCCGCCGTTGTAGACGGTCACCGGCACCGTGATGCGGATGCGCACCACATGTCCGGCGTACAGCGGGACGGTCAACTCCACGTAGTTGTGCTCGGCCTCGGGGCCCTCGGTCTCGACCAGGGTGGCTCCGGTCGGCGGGTGCACCGCACCCTTCTCGTCCACAGTCCACTCGTGCAGGTCACCGAGCCGGTGCACCGGGTTCACGGTGGCCCGGCCCGACCAGTTCACGTCCGGCGCGGCCAGCACCACATCGATCGGCCCGCTGGTCACGGCGGCGACCCGGCGGGCGTCGACCGCGGTCGGCGCCAAGCCGTCGCGGACCAGCTTGTAGGCGGTGTCCTGCTCGAAGCGGTCCAGCAGTTCGCCGACGGGCTCGTCCACCCGGGTGATGCCGGCGACGGCGACGGTGCCCGGGATGACGCAGACCTGATCGGCGGAGTAGCGCGGATCGTGGGCCTGCCACAGCGAATCCGAACGCCACCAGCGGCGCACGTCCTGATCGACCACCGGGACGAAGTTGACCGGCTTACCCGGGGTCTTGCACAGGGTGATGAAGAACGGCACATCCGCCGGATGGAGCAGCGTCTGCTCCGCCGCCGGGTAGCGCTCGCGCAGCGCGGCGAGCGCGGCGGCGGGATCTTCCAGATCCTCGTCGCGGAACAGCGAGTCGATCTCACCGCGGTCGGCCGGGGCGAGCCGGGCCTCGGCGCGGCGCAGCATCTCGGCGAACCGGTCGCGCCAGCTGATGTCCAGCCACACCGACCGGGTCGCCGCGGTGATCGCGTCACCGAGGTCGGTGCCGCAGTCGAAGTCCTGGCGGCGCTCCTGCCCGATCGCCAGGTCCACATAGCGTTCGAGCCAGGCCAGATAGGTCATGGTCGCGACATCGCCGAAGTAGGGCTTGGCGGTGGCGTCGAGCGCGGCGATGATCTCGGCGCGGCGTGCGGCCACCGCCTCGGCGTCCCCGGCCACCTCGTCGAGCAGGCGACCGGTGCGCGAGGCGGCATTGTCGATCTCGTGGATATCGGCGCCCAGCTGGCTGCGGCCCGAGGCCATCCCGCCGCTCGCGGTGCCCGCACCGACCCAGTCCGGGGTGCCGGGGGTGTCGACCAGGAGCTGCTTCACCTCGGGCGCGGTGGTGGCCTCCAGCGTCGCCATCGCCGCGGTACCCACCAACACGCCGTCCAGCGGCATGGCCGGGTAGCCGTACGGCGCCGACCAGGCGCCGGTCAGGTATTCGGTGGCGCGCTCCGGGGTGCCGATCCCGCCGCCGACGCAGACCACGACATTCCCGTGGGTGCGCAGTTCGGCATAGGTTTCCAGGAGGAGATCGTCCAGATCCTCCCAAGAGTGGTGCCCACCGGCCTTACCGCCCTCGATGTGCATGATCACCGGGTATTCCGGCACCGCGTCGGCGATCCGGAGTACCGCGCGGATCTGCGCGACCGTGCCCGGTTTGAAGGCGACGTGGCTGATCCCCACCTCGGTCAGTTCCTCGATCAGCGCGACGGCTTCCTCGAGCTCCGGGATCCCGGCAGTCACGATCACACCGTCGAACGGAGCGCCCGCCGCGCGGGACCGCTGAACCAGCCGCTTACCGCCCAGCTGCAGTTTCCACAGGTACGGATCCAGGAACAGCGAGTTGAACTGCACCTGCCGGCCCGGGTGCAGCAGTTCCTGCAGGTCCGCGACTCGGTCGGCGAAGATCTGCTCGGTCACCTGGCCACCGCCGGCCAGTTCGGCCCAGTGCCCGGCGTTGGCCGCGGCCGCGACGATCTTCGCGTCCACCGTGGTCGGGGTCATCCCCGCCAGCAGGATGGGCGAGCGTCCGGTGAGCCTGGTGAACGCGGTCTCCACCACGATGCGCCCGTTCGGCAGGCGTACCGGGCGCGGCGCGAACGCGGTCCACGGCTGCGCGACCTCCGGCGTGGCGCCCGGGGTCAGCAGATTGCGCTGGCCGGCGCGGGTGGCGGCGGCGATCATGCCGACGCCGCTGCCCTTGAGCGAACCACCGCTGACCCGGGAGAGCAGGTCGCCGGGGCCGAGGTCCAGAATCCATTCGGCGCCGGTGCCGACCACTTCGTCCACGGTAGCTACCCAGTCGACCGGCTCGACCAGGATGTCGCGGGCCAGCTCGCCGGCGAGTTCGGTATCGAGCCCGCACTGCCCGGCCCATCCGGCGACCAGTTCGACGGTGTCGGCCAGGGCCGGATGGTGGAACGCGACCTCCACATCGAGATCTTCGAAGACCGGCGCGAAGACCGCACCGCCGCGCTGCTTGGCCGACCGCTCACGATCCTGTTCGGTGTGTAACTGCTCACAGCGCTGCTGCACCCGGCGCAGCTGCTCAGGGCTGCCGGACAGCACCACCCGGCGCCGGCCGTTGCGGATCGACAGGACCGCGGCCGCCATGGAGTCCACACCCGCCGAAACCTCGGCGAGCACCGCCCGCAGTTCATCGGGGTCGACGTGGGAGACCGCGACCATGGAGGACCGCTCGCCCACCGGCATCAGGCCGCGCCGCCGCGCCACCAGTCCGGCGGCCGCGCCGAGCAGCTGAGCGATGGCGAGAATCTCCGCGTCCCGCTCCCCAGCGGCCCGGACCGCGGCGGCCGCCAGCAGCCCCTGCGAATGCCCGATCACCGCGACCGGCGCGAATTCGGCCGGGTCCAGCCCCTGCAACCGCAGCGCCCGCAAGGCGGCGAGCTGGGTCAGTAGGACGCCCGGCAGTGAGACCGCCGCCGAACGCAGAACCCGCTCGGGCGGCGCGTCCGAGGTGTCGGTGTCGTCGTCGGCGAGCTCGTCCTCCAGCATCCAGGCGACGGGGTCGAATCCCACCGGGCGCACCACCAGCAGCTGGTCCGCGACCGGGCCCAGCAGGGTGGACGCCTCGTTGACCAGCGCGGTGAGTTCGGGTTCGAGGGCGGCGTCGCGGCCGATCTCGGCCAGTTCGCCCAGCCAGCTGGCGCCCTGCCCGCCGAAGGCGAGCGCGTACGGCGTTCCTTCCCGCAACCGGTCCAGCAACGGCGTGCGATTCGTCTCGGTCACGGTCCTGCCTGCGGCCGCGTCCACCCGGTGTCCGGCCCCGGACGCAGTGCTCTCGTTGATCGTCAAGACGCTTCGACTTTCTCTCGTGGCGACATGTCTTCGGAGACTTCCCCGGCTCCCAGTCCACGCACGGGCGGTCCACACCCGTCGGCCTGCTCTCAGCGAGAATGGCACAAAATCATGAGGGAATCCTCACGTTTGCCTGCCCGTGCGTCGGCTACCGATGAGTATTGGTGCACCCATGTACCAGAATTGGCGGAAACATGAACCTCCCCCATGTTTGAACCTGCTGGTGAGGGCCGGTCCTTACCCCCGCGAAACGTGAGCACTCCTCATATTGCCCGTAATCGAATCGTTATAATCGCAGGTGGGGTTACCGGCGGGTACAAAACGCCACCCCGCGTCTTCGCGATCCGCCGACGGACCGGTAGAGTTTGGACGGTCGTACCACCAAGCGCGAGTGGCGAAATTGGCAGACGCGCCAGATTTAGGTTCTGGTGTCCACGGACGTGGGGGTTCAAGTCCCCCCTCGCGCACCGCTCGAACACGCAAACCAGGCAAATTTGCCGGGAACGCGTGCTTCGAACACCACTCGCACACAGATCTCCGGCAAATTTGCCCGATGTGCGTGCCTCGGTGCTCGAGCCCCACTCGAACACCGGGGGCGGTCTCGAGCACAGCTTCCGAACCGCTCGGATTTCGAGCGTTGGCCGGAGCCGACTTCCGGTTACCACCGCCCTCGAATGCCCTGGTACATAGACCATCCCGTCTCCGTGATCGCCTGCACGGGCGGCCCGAGCAGCTGAACGCGCACGCCGGGATCTCGACGACCGGCGCCTGCTCGAAGCGCGACGCCTACTGGGAGGCGCACGACGCTGTCGCCGCCCACCCCGGCTTCACCGATCCCGCCGACTTCGGCCGCTTCTTCCGTAGGTGCAGCGGCCTCACGCCGTCCACCTTCGCGGCCAGCACAGCAACGGCCGATTCGTCACCACATGTCACATCCGATTCGGAGCAGCCCGCCCGATTCGGGAATACACACCGCCAAGCCGAGCAGATCGACCGGCAGCGGTTTCTGCCTAAGTGGTCTTGCCCGTCAGGCCGGGGCCTCGTCCACGAAGTCGGCTCCGGCACCGGTGGCAAGGTCCGGGCCGAGGGCGGCGGCCGGGGTGTGAGCACCGGGCCGTCCCTTACCCGCGGCGAGCCGGAGCGCGGTCTGAGCGGCGACGGCAGAGGTGAACTCCATTGCGTCGCCGGCCCGCAGCCAGCCTTCGCGGGCGGTGCCGTCGGGCCAGGTGATGACGGCGTGACCCCAGGTGTGGGGGCGGGGGCGTGGGGCGGCCCTGGTCTTGATTCCGGCCATCCGGCCGATCGCGAAGATCCGCACCGTCGGGATCCGCAGGATCGCCGAGAGCAGCGGTAGGGCCGCCCGAACGGCGAGCGAGGCGGGAATGAGGCCGGAGGTCGCCGACACCGAGGGAGCTCCACTGATCCGGTGCGCGGCGATGAGTTCACCGGAGGGCACACCGACCGAGGGCATGCGCTCCCCGTCGGGCAGGGTCAGGTGATGGACTTCCGCCCCGAGGCGGGTCTTGACCAAGCGGCCACCGTCGTAGCGGCGGCCGCCCATCGCGAAGCTGTCCACGATGCCGGTGGCAAGGGCGGTGCCCAGCACTCCTTGCTCGACGGCGGCCGAGGCGAAGGTGTCCACCCGGACCCGGCTCGGCACAGGGCGGTTCTCACACAGGCGTGCGACGATCGCCTCGGTTCCGACGACGCCGAATCCCGCACCGACCACCAGGGTGCTTCCCACGGCGGCGGCCTCGTCGTGCAGGGCGAACAGTCGATGGAAGGCGGCTGGGTCGTTGGCCTGGTCGAGGTAGTGGCCGCCCGGCATGCAGGCGCGGGCGAGCAGGACGGCGGTCTCGGCGTAGTCGCCGATGGTGTTGGCGACCACGGCGGGCCGCTGCCGGGTGATCTCAGCCGCCATGGCCTCCGCCCCCGACGCGACGACGATCTTCGAGTCGGCGTCGAGCCCGAGGTCGGCGGCCGTGGTGCGCAGCCGACCGGCATCGCGCCCGACCAGCACGGGGACGGCCCCGGCCGCCATGATCTGCGCCGCGACGGCCCGCCCGACCCTTCCGGTGGCTCCGAGAATCCAGATCTCACCCTGCGCCATGTCTCCTCCATCCTGCGATGTCTCATTGTGTCATCGCCACGCTAGCATCGATGTCGCAGTGAGTCATCGCGATGGGTAGGATGCGGGCATGGCACGGTGGGACCCCGGAGCGCCGGAACGCCTGCGACATGCGGCGTTGGACCTGTTCGGCGAGCACGGCTACGACGCCGTGACAGTGACGCACATCGCGGAGCGGGCAGGACTGACCCGGCGGACCTTCCACCGGTACTTCCCGGACAAGCGGGAGATTCTTTTCGCCGGCTCCGAGCGGCTTCCGGCCGCCGTGTCCGAGGCGGTTCTCGCTGCGGATCCCGGGCTTGCGCCACTGCCGGCGGCGCTGTCGGCCCTTCGCGAGGTCGGTGTGGCGGTCAGCGGAATGGTCGCCGATTCCGGGCGACGCAGAGCGATCATCGAGTCCAGTCCGGAGCTGCTGGAACGCGAGCGCAGCAAGTCGGCAGCGATCACCGCCGCGCTCCGGGACGCCCTGCAACAGCGCGGGGCCGGGCCCACCGAGGCACACCTCACCGCGCGGGTGGCCTCGATCATTTTCGAGGAGGCGTTCGGTCGCTGGGCCAACGGCGAGGGCGCCTTCCCCGACTGCTTCGACGCCGCCGAGGCCGCGCTCCATGCGGTACTGGCCGGGGACACCTGAGCCGACGCCGTACAGCTCGCGGCTGCCCGCATGGCGGTCTGCCGACTTTCACGAACTCGAGCGGGCGCTCATAGCCGTATATCGGCGGCTCGGGAAGACGTCTGCGATCCAGGATCGAATGAGGACACCAAGCTCTACGCGCAGGTGGCACCCTCCGCCGGGTAGATCCCCGACCACCGCGGCCGAAACCGCAGGCATCCGAACCGTGGAGGTGGGATATGCAACGGTCCCACCCATGTCGCGATATGTCGCGGCACGCCTTCTCCGGGCCACACGGCACGTATTCAGCGCTCGGGCGCAACACCACAAAGCGTATGTCCCGAGACGGGCGGCGCCTCGCGCAGGATGCCAGGGGTTGCCGAGTCGGTCGACGGCGACAGCCACCGGAATGAGCCGCGGGACGATCGTCGACGCCGAGTCCGCGTGCACGCGCGATTACGCGTGACCCGGAATACCCGCATCACGAATACGACAGATCCCACGCACGTGAGAGCGCGTAGAGGAGGCTGCCGCCGTCACCCGCACCGAGTCCGGCGAACCGGGCCGGAGACATCGTCAGATCCTCCATCCCACTCCCGGGCGGGCGGCCTCAACCTGCCACCGCCCACCACGCCTTTCTGGGACGTGAGCGGGCTCGCGGAGCGGCGTAATCGATTCGCCGGCGCGCCTCGGAGGCACTGATCCGCAGCAGATCACTCAATAGCTCCACGGTGTCCCGGTAGCCGGTGTCGGTGGCGAGACCACGGCGGTCGGCCTCGGCAACAGCCGCGACCATGGCCGCCCTCAACCGACGTTGGCGGCGTTCGGTTTCGACGAGGGTGCGCAGCAAGTCGACATCGGCCAATTCCGACCATCTTTGCGCCGGCGCATCCGGTGCCAGTGTCGTCGAATGTGTGTTCACCCGAACCACCCTACCCGACTATCGAACATTTGTTCGATAGTCGGGTAGGCCGAGCCTGTCACGTTCGGGCAGAACCGGCACGGCGTTCGCCGACTCGGGAGCGCACCCAGTCCAGATATCGACCCAGCCACGAATCGCACGGCAATCCCTGCGGGCCTTCGGCGAAGCCATGACCGCCGCGGTCGTAGACGTGCATCTCTACCGACCGGCGGTCCCAGGTCGGCCCCGTCGTGGCGGGCGCCGACTCGGGCAGGGCCGTGATCGGGCGGGCCTGGACGATGAACAAGTGCTGGTCGCGCAGCGCCCACTCGATGTCCATCGGCCGACCGTAGAGCTTCTCGATGCGGACGGCGATCCGGGCCAGATCGGCCGCGGCTCCGGGACGCAGCGCCGGCTCCCGGCGCCGCACCGCGACCGCCACCCCACCCAAGTGCGCGTAGGACCGCTGGATCTCCCCCGCGACGGCCTCCGGAATCGCCTGATCGGCGATGAGGCCGGCGATCTCGAGAGCCGCGACGGTCCAGGTTTCGGGCCGGTCCGCCACAGCCCGGGCGGCGGCGGCCAGGATCCGATCGTGCAGGCCGCCGTCGGCCGGTGGCCCGCGGCCCGGCCCCGCACTCTCGCGCAACTCCCGAATTCACACCACCCGCGGCGCCCCGTTCTCGGAAGTACTGTCACAGAACCCTTCCGGTCACCGACCCGTCACCGAGCCCACCCGAAGAACCGGATACCCAACGGGGGTACAGTAGACCCCACGGCACGAGCCGATCGGGGATGCGACGCTACGGGAACGGAGGTGGCCGGTGACGATCACGACGCGGACCGCGACCGCGGCGTCCCGGCGCGACCGACGGACCCGCGGCGCGACGATCATGGTCGTCCTGGCCGCGCTGGCGTTGCTGTCGCCCCTGCTCCACTGCGATCCGCTCGCCGCGCCGGCTTCGCACTCCCGGCTGCACGAGGCCGTGACAACGGCCGGTCACCACGACCGCACCGGCGATCCGGCCCGTAGCCACTGCGCGGCCGCCCACCCGGTGCACTGCGCATCCCAGGCGGTGCTGCCCGCGCGGATCCCCGACCCGTTCGCCCTCGTTCTCCTGGTAACCCTGGCACTCGCCACGGCGGTCGCCCTCGCGTTCGCGCCCACCGCCGGCCGCTGCATCCGGGGACCGCCGGTCGGCACGCTCGCCACCGGGGGCCGCGAGATCCTCACCCGCTTCTGTATCGCCCGGCGCTGATCGACGGCGCGCGGCCGGCCCGATGGGCCCGGCCGGCATCCGCTGCCGACCATCCACCGCCGGATCCGGGTGGATCCGATACAGAAAGCGACAGTCATGAACAACGTGATCCTGCCCGAGCGGGCGGAGCCGACCGCCGCGGGAAACGTTTCGATCCCCGGCACCGCCCTGACGCCTCCGGCCCTGGTGGGCAACACGCCGGTGCTGTGGGTGGGTGCCCCACTCGCTCCCGCCGGGCGCGGATTCTGGGCCAAACTCGAGGGCAGTAATCCCGGCGGGATGAAGGACCGTCCCGCCCTGCATATGGTGCGGCGCGCGCGGGCGCGCGGCGATCTCGCACCGGGCGCGCGGATCGTGGAATCCACCAGTGGCACTCTGGGACTGGGTCTGGCACTGGCCGGAGTGGCCTACCACCACCCGGTCACCCTGGTCACCGATCCGGGTATGGAACCGATCGTCGAACAGTTGCTGACGGCGTACGGCGCCACTGTGGACGTGGTGCCCGCACCGCATCCGGTGGGTGGCTGGCAGCAGGCCCGCCGCGACCGGGTGGCGCGCATACTGGCGGCGGAGCCGTCGGCATGGTGCCCGGACCAGTACAACAATCCCGACAATGTGGCCGGGTACGAGTCGCTGGGTGTGGAACTGATCGAACAGCTGGGCGGCGTGGACGTGCTGGTCTGCGCGGTGGGCACCGGCGGTCATTCGGCGGGCGTCGCGCGCGTCCTGCGCCGGTTCGACCCGAACCTGAAACTCATCGGCGTGGACACCGTGTCCTCCACCATCTTCGGGCAACCGCCGGGACCGCGACTCATGCGCGGGCTCGGCTCCAGTATCTACCCCGCCAATGTCGACTACGCCGCGTTCGACGAAGTCCACTGGGTCGCCCCGGCCGAAGCGGTGTGGGCCTGCCGGACCCTGGCCACCACCCATCACGCCACCGGCGGCTGGAGCGTCGGCGCGGTGGCTCTGGTCGCGGGCTGGGCGGCCGGGCAGTTCGATGCCGATGTCCAGGTCGCCGCGATCTTCCCCGACGGCCCGCAACGGTATTTCGACACTGTGTTCAGCGACGCGTACTGCCGCGCGCACGATCTGCTCGGCGGGGCGCCACCGGTGGAGCCGACCACGGTCTCCTCCCCGTTCGAGGGGGAATTCCGCGCGTGGACCCGCTGCGCGACAGTGGTGGATCCGCGCGGGCGCACGGCGTTCGAGGGAGCCGGCCGATGAGAACCCTCGCCGCCTTCCGTGGCTTCGACACTCCGGTACGGCTGCTGATGATCAACCAGTTCGGTATCAATCTCGGCTTCTACATGCTGATGCCGTTCCTGGCCGGATATCTGGCCGGTCCGCTCGGGCTCGCCGCGTGGGCCGTGGGACTCGTGCTGGGGGTGCGCAATTTCTCCCAGCAGGGCATGTTCCTGATCGGCGGGACCCTGGCCGACCGGCTGGGTTACAAACCCCTGATCGTGGCCGGATGTCTCTTGCGCACAGGCGGTTTCGCGCTGCTGGTGTTCGCCACCGGCCTGCCCGCACTGCTGATCGCGTCGGCCGCCACGGGATTCGCCGGGGCGTTGTTCAATCCGGCGGTCCGCGCCTACCTCGCCGCCGGATCCGGGTCGCGCCGGGTGGAGGCCTTCGCGCTGTTCAACATCTTCTATCAGGCCGGAATCCTGGCGGGTCCGCTGGTGGGAGTCGCGCTGCTGACAATCGATTTCCGGGTGGTGGCCGGCGCGGCCGCCCTCGTGTTCGCCGTGCTGACCGTGGCTCAGCTGCTGGCGCTGCCCGCGGGACCCGCGCTGCCCGACGACGCTCGGGTGCCGGTACGGACGGCGTGGTCGGGTGTGCTGCGCAACCGGCAGTTCGTGGCGTTCTCGCTGGCGATGATCGGGTCCTACATTCTGTCCTTCCAGATGTATCTCGCGCTTCCGTTGCAGGCGGAGGTGATCGCCGGAGACCGCGCCCAATGGCTGGTCTCCGCGTTGTTCGTGATCTCCGGAGTGATCGCGGTGGCCGGCCAGTTGCGCATCACGGCGTGGTTCCGGGCGCGCTGGGGCACCGGGCGCGCGCTGGTCGCGGGGATGGCGATCCTGGCCGGCGCCTTCGTGCCGCTCGCTCTGATCCCGGTCCCGGGGCGATTCGGAGCCTGGGCCGCGGTGGCCGCCCTGCTGGTCTCGGCGGCGGTGCTGGCCGTCGGCACCGCCGCGGTGTTCCCGTTCGAGATGGACACGGTCGTCACGCTGGCCGGAGACCGTCTGGTGGCCACCTACTACGGCTTCTACAACAGCGTCGTCGGTATCGGCATCCTGATCGGCAATCTCGCGACGGGTGCCGTATTCGGAGCCGCTCGAGCAGCCCATGCCGAGGTGCTGGTCTGGGTCGGGCTGTCCTTGATCGGAGCACTCTCCGCCGTGGCCCTCGCTCGCCTCCGCCGGACCGGGACCGATGATCCCGATGTGGTGGCCGGGCCCGGCGGTGCGATGGCGGCCCCGGCGGAGCCCGGTTCCCGGCCCGCGGGATCGGTCGGCCGCCGCGACTGAGCGCCCGGCCGGACCCGGCGGGTCGGCGTTCGTCTGCGGGCCGGTCGGGCGGGGCCGGGACGAACGGGGTCGGCGCTCGGCAGAGTACGAAC
This sequence comes from Nocardia sp. NPDC004568, assembly GCF_040609955.1. Classification (NCBI taxonomy): domain Bacteria; kingdom Bacillati; phylum Actinomycetota; class Actinomycetes; order Mycobacteriales; family Nocardiaceae; genus Nocardia; species Nocardia sp. NPDC004568. Next base: position 124,769 of record NZ_JBEXLL010000005.1, on the reverse strand, counting down.
AGCTCAGCGCTCGGCCGGGCACGGCCACGTACGCCTCCGCGCCGCGGCGGCGCGGGCCGTGTGCCCGAATCGAGATCTAGGCTCGGTGGCGATCGCGAAGGCGGCCTTCCTCGGCGGTGATCGTGACCGGACCGGCTCGCACCAGCCGGGACAGGACGGCTCACCGGGGCGTACGGCGGTCTGTGGGGTACTGCCCCGGTCACGGTTCCGGCACGATCCCGGTGTCCCCACTTACCCGCGACCCCGCGCGGCCATCCGCGACCATTGCCGCTCACCTGGGATGATAGCTACGATCAATCAGCTCGAACGGGTGGGGGGACTCGACCGAACGGAAGGGAACCATGAGGCCACAAGCGCGCAGCCGGGGCCCCCGGCTTCTCGGTGCCATCGTCGGGGCCGTCGCCCTCTTCTTCGCAGTCGCCGCGCCGGCGGCCGCGCTCCCGTGGACCCCGGCGACACCGGTCGCCGACGGCCCGAATCCTCAGGTGGAACTGCACAGCTACTGCGAAGAACCCGGTGAGGTCGGGCATCTCGCCGACGGCACCACGGTCTACTGTTCCGCCATCTCGGATTCCGATGCCTTCGCATGGTCGTACTACTCCGAACCCCTGCCGATGGATCCGAACAACCGCCCCTACACCTGCGACACCGCGAGTTGCGAATACGAGGACGGATCCACCGTGCCGGACGAGCAGCGGTGCGGAATACAGTGCGCCGAACCGCCCACCACCGGTGATCTGCAGCCCCACCTCGCGTCGCGTCCCTGAACCGACTCCCTCCCGTCCGCTCGCCGGCCGGCCGGGCGCGGCGCCGGCCTGCCGCCCCAACCCGGCCGCCGGTGCGCGGACTGCTATCGTGAACAGGGAATCCTCGACCACAGAGAGATCGATCATGGTTGGTGAACTCGACATCTCCGGAGCCACCCGGCTCTGACGGCCACCAGTAGGGCGCATCGGGCGCCGCTGTAGTGGCCGATCCGTCGTTCACTTTTCCTTCTTCGGAGCTGCGTGACGCATCCGAACGACAACCGAGGTCTCTCCTACATGTCCGAATCCTTCATCGTCTGTTCGAACCTGTCGTTCTCCTGGCCGGACGACACCCCGGTGTTCGCCGATCTGTCCTTCAGCGTGCCCGGCGGCCGCACCGGTCTGGTCGCACCCAACGGCGCGGGTAAGAGCACGCTGCTCCGATTGATCGCGGGTGAGCTGGAGCCCGGCGCCGGCAGTGTGTCCGTGGACGGCGTACTCGGCTACCTCCCGCAGACCCTGCCGCTCACCGGCGCGATGACAGTCGCCGAAATCCTCGGTATCGCACCGATCCTGGCCGCGCTGAACGCCGTGGAGTCCGGTGACACCGCCGAAGAGCATTTCACCACCATCGGCGCGGACTGGGATATCGAGGAACGCACCCGTGCCCAGCTGGAACGCCTGGGGCTCGGCGACCTGACGCTGTCCCGGCGGTTGCGCACGCTCAGCGGCGGTCAGGTGGTGTCGCTGGGTCTGGCGGCCCAGTTGCTGCGCCGACCCGATGTGCTGTTGCTCGACGAGCCGACGAACAACCTCGATCTCGCGGCCCGGCACCGGCTCTACGATCTGCTGGCGGAGTGGAAGGGCTGCCTGCTCCTCGTGAGTCACGACCGGGCGCTGCTCGACCGGATGGACCGGATCGCCGAACTGCACGCCGGTGAGATCCGCTTCTACGGCGGTGATTTCACCGAGTACGAGGAGTCGGTGCGCGCCGAACGCGAGGTGGCGGAGAAGAACATCCGCAATGCCGAACAGGAGGTCAAGCGCGAGAAACGGGAACTCCAGCAGGCCCGGGAGCGCGCCGCGCGGCGGGCGAGCAACGCGGCCCGGAATCTGGGCAACGCGGGGCTGCCGAAGATCTTCGCCGGCACCATGAAACGCAATGCCCAGGAGTCGGCCGGGCGGGCGCACGAAACCCACACCACCCGGGTCGATGCCGCGAAGAGCCGGCTGGACCTGGCCGAGCGTGCCCTGCGCCCGGAGCAGCGGATCGCCCTGCAGTTACCGGACACCGATGTCCCGGCCGGGCGTACGGTTTTCGCCGGCGAGGGGATCCGGTACCGCTTCGGCGAACAGGAGGTCTTCGCCGGTGACGGTGTGGAGCTGACCATCCGCGGACCCGAGCGGATCGCGCTGACCGGACCCAACGGGGCGGGTAAATCCACCCTGCTGCGGATCGTGCACGGCGATCTGGCGCCGGACAGCGGCTCGGTCACCCGGGCCGAGGGCCGGGTGGCCTATCTGTCGCAGCGGCTGGATCTGCTCGACCTCGACCGGACCGTCGCCGAGAACCTGGCCGCCTTCGCACCGAACCTGCCCACGCCGCAGCGGTTGAATCTGCTGGCGCGGTTTCTTTTCCGTGGTTCCCGGGTCGATCTTCCGGTGGGCGCGCTGTCCGGTGGTGAACGGCTGCGCGCCACACTGGCCTGTGTGCTGTTCGCGGAGCCGGCACCGCAGTTGCTGCTCCTGGACGAACCGACCAACAACCTCGACCTGGTCAGCGTCGGACAGCTCGAAAGCGCGCTGGACGCCTACCGGGGCGCGTTCGTGGTCGTGAGCCACGACGAGCGGTTCCTCGCCGAGATCGGGGTGCGGCGCCGGCTACGGCTGGCCGACGGCCTGCTCCGCGAAGTCGCCGGCGAGTGAGCCCCGAACCGTCCGCTCGGCGTGCTGATTCCCGCGCCGAGTGGGCGGTTTCCCCCGCCGTCACACGGCGATGCGCTCGAGACTGCCGGATTCCATGGCCACCCACAGCGCGCCGTCCGGCCCGACCGTCACCCCGTGCGGTTCGGCGCCGGGCAATTCGGTTTCGGTGATCGCGCCGTCGGTGGTGATACGGCCGAGTCTGGTCGCCGCCCATTCGGTGAACCACAGCGCTCCGTCGGGACCGGTGACGATGGCGTGCGGCCGGCTGCCGCGGTCCGGGAGCGGGAACTCGGTGATCGTGCCGTCGGTGCCGATCCGGCCGACCTGCCCGCCCCCGATCTCGACGAACCACAGCGCGTCGTCGGGGCCCGCGGTGATACCGACCGGCATGGCGCCCGCGGTCGGTAGCGGATACACGGCCGTGGCTCCGCTACCGGGGTCGATGCGGCCGATGGCATTGCCCTGATTGAGGGTGTACCACAGCGCCCCGTCCGGGCCGGGGGTGATCATGGAGGGCATCCCCGACACGGCGAACCGGGTCAGCTCACCGTCGCCGGTCAGCCGCCCGATGGTGTCGGTCTGCAATTCGGTGAACCACACGGCGCCGTCGGGGCCCGCGGTGATGCCGTACGGAGATCGCGCCGGGAACCAGGTCGCATCACCTTCCCCAGCGATGCGACCGATGCGGTCACCACGGAATTCGGTGAACCACATGGCTTCGCCGGGCCCCGGCACGATCACCGTCGGCTGTCCGTCGGAGGGGTCGAGTGGGAAGGTTTCCACCTCACCGTCGGAATACCGGCCCAAGGCCCCCTCGGCCGCCATGGTGAACCACAGGGCGCCGTCCGGACCGGTACTCAGTCCGTACGGCGATCCGGAAACTCGAACCACTCGCACTCCTCCTCGTACTCCCGCCCGATCGCGGCGCGATCGACCGGTGCTCCCCGCCCGACTCGGCAGTGTGCCCGCCGGGCCGCGCGAGGGCGGTACGACGTATCAGGCGGAGGAGAGCTGAGCCTGCCACATCCAGTGCAGCTGTTCGAGTCGGGCCGCGATCGCAATGAAGAGGTCCTGGGTCACCGGGTCCGCCTTTTCGGTTAGGTCGATGCGCTCACGCAGCCGGCCGATGACCTTGCTGAGATTCTTGACGATGGCATCGATGACATCGGTGTCCTGCTGCCAGCCGTCGGGGAACTCGAGTCCACTGGCTTCCTTGGCGACGGTGGCGGCACGGCCGTCCGGGCTGACTCCGATGGAGGTCGCGCGTTCGGCGGCGTCGTCGGTGAACTCCCGGGCCGCGGTCACCAGCTCGTCCAGTGCGAGGTGAACGGAGCGGAAGTTGGGCCCGAGGACGTTCCAGTGGGCCTGTTTGGCGATCAGTGACAGATCGATGAGGTCGACCACAGTGGCGCGCAGGGCCTCACCGGTGACGTGCTGCTGTTCCGGGTCGAGGGTGCTCTTGATGGGGACGTTCATCGTCGAATGCCTTTCTTCTCGGTCGCCGGACACGGGCCGACTACCCCCTCGTCGGCGGTCGAATCAGCGACGGGTCCGGATGTGCGCGACCCCACCCGGCCGGGCGGGCGCCATGTTTCACCTCGGTGGACCCGGGTAGGCCGCGGGGCAGACCGCAATCCGCGTACACGGAAGGAGCAGGCATGGGCCAGCACAATCTGACAGGGCGACGAGTCGCTGTTCTCGCCGCCGACGGGGTGGAGCAGGTAGAGCTCGTGCAGCCCCGATCCGCGGTCGAGGACGCCGGCGCGAGCACCGCGTTGCTGTCGCTGAAACCCGGGCAGATCCAGGCCATGAACCATGACGTGGAGAAGGGCGACACGTTCGACGTGGACCGGGTCGTCGGCGAATGCAGCCCCGATGAATTCGACGCCCTCATCCTCCCGGGCGGTACCACCAACCCCGACAGACTCCGGCAGGACGAGTCGGCGGTGGCCTTCGTCCGCAATTTCTTCGCCACCGGTAAACCGGTCGGCGTCATCTGCCACGGTCCGTGGACGATGGTGGAGGCGGATGTGGTGCGGGGCCGCACGCTCACGTCCTATCCGAGCGTCCGGACCGATATCCGCAATGCCGGCGGCACCGTCGTCGACGAGGAAGTGGTGACCGACCACGGCCTGGTGTCCAGCCGCAACCCCGACGACCTGCCCGCGTTCTGCGCGAAGATCGTGGAGGAGTTCGCCGAAGGGAAGCATCCGGTGCATCCGGAGGGCGCGACGGCGTCCCGCTGACCGCCCGGCACCGCCGGACCGTCGCGGTAGCACCGCCGCCGCTCCCTTCCCGACCGGACGACGACGGTGGCCGGCCCACATCCGGCCACCGTCGGCCGGCCCGGCGAGGGAGCACTTCCCGCCGGGCCGTCGTCCGGCTAGATCACACCGTGCAGCGGCGGCGGACTGCCGTGCAGCAGGGCTCGGCCGAGGTGCTGGTATTTCCAGCGGACGGGGTCGTGCAGGGTATGCGTCCGGGCATTGCGCCAGAAATGGTGCAGGTTGAGATCATCGGCCGCGCTGCGGGTACCACTCACCTCGAACAGGGCGCTGGACACCTCGGTGGCCGCGCGGTCGGCCAGGATCTTGGCCGTGGCGACGGCGAGCGAGGCCTCGGCGACCCGTTCCGGCGCAGCCACCGCGGCGTCCACCGCCGCACCGGCGGCCGCCAGCCCGGCCTCGGCGGCGGCGACCGCGACCGCCAATTCCCCGAACCGCTGGATGAGCAGCGGATCGTCGACGGCCCGGCTCACCCCCGCCTCGAACCAGGGCCGGCTCTTCTCCCGGGCGAAGCCGGCGGCGGCGACGAGCGCCCCGCGGGCGATACCCGCATCGATGGCCGCGTGCAGCAGCTGCGCGGAGGCGCCGTAGGCGGTGGGCCGGTCCACGGCGGCGGTCCGGGCCACCAGCTGATCGCGCTCGACCACCACGTTCTCGAACGACACCGTGCCGCTGCCGGTGGTGCGCTGACCGAATCCGTTCCAGTCGTCGACGATCCGCACGCCCGGGGTGTCGGCGGGCAGAAACGCGACGTACTGGCCGCCGGGCAGCCCGGTAGCACCCTCGGGATCGTCCAGCCTGGTCAGAACAGCCAGGAAGTCGGCGAACAGGGAACCGGTGCAGTAGTACTTGACCCCGTCGATCCGGAACTGCTGCCCGCCCGCGAGGGGGCGCACGGTGGTGGCGATATCGGCGACGGTCGCGCCGCCGCGTTCGGACTGGGCGTTCGCGATCTGAGCGCCGTCCAGGACACCACCCAGATAGCGCCGCCGCTGGTCGGCGGATCCCGCGATCTTCAGCAGATTGACGTAGACGAAGTGGCTGTGCGGGATCTGCGCGATATTCGGATCGGCGACCGCGAGCAGCCGCACCACCTCCGCGATCTCGCTCGGCGGCAGGTCCGCGCCGCCCAGGTCCGCGGGCACGGTCACCGCCAGCAGCCCGGCGGCCGCGAGTTCGCGCACCTCGGCGAAGGGCAGGGCCCGTTCCCGGTCGCGGTCGGTGGCGCCCACCGCGAATTCGGCCGCCAGGCCCGCGGCGACGGCGCGCGCCTGCTCGGCCGAGGCGATCCGGGCGGCCCCGACGGCGGTCATCGCCCCGCCACCGCTGCGGGGCGTCGCGCGGCCTCCAGCTCGCGGACCAGCGGCAGCACCTTGGCCCCGAAGTACTCGATCTCCTCCTGGAAGTGCAGGAATCCGCCCAGGATCAGGTCCACACCCAGTTCCCGGTAGGCGACGATCCGCTCGGCGACCTGTTCGGGCGTCCCGATGAGCTTGGTGCGGAACCCGTCGTTGTACTGGACCAGATCCTCGAAACTCGAATCCGCCCACATCCCCTTACCGTCCCGGGTGGAGGCGCCGGCCTGCTGCACGGCGTCCCGGAAACCCTCGACCGCGGGCTTGTTCGCCTTGTCGATGATCTCGCGGAGGGTGTCGTGGGCTTCGCGCTCGGTATCGCGGGCGATGATGAACCCGTTCAGCCCGAACTTCACTTCCCGGTCGTGGGCCCGGGCGACCGACCGCAGATCGTCGAGCTGTTCGGTGACGCCGTCGAAATCCTTGCCGTTGGAGAAGTACCAGTCCGCGTGGCGGCCGCCGTTGCGGCGGGCCGCGCTGGAGTTACCGCCCTGGAACAGTTCGGGGTTCGGGCGTTCGGGGGTGTTGAGCGGTTTGGGCTTGAGCGTGAAATCGCGGATGCGGTAGAAATCGCCGCCGTAGTTCACGTCGTCCTCGGTCCAGACCTTGCGGATCACTTCCAGGAACTCCGCGCTGCGCCGGTAGCGCTCGTCGTGTTCGAGCCACGGCTCACCGAGTGCGGTGAACTCCCCCGCGAACCAGCCCGAGACCACATTGATGGCGAACCGTCCGCCCGACAGATGATCGGCGGTGGCACCGAATTTGGCTAGTACAGCGGGGTGCCACAGACCGGGATGGACCGCGGCGATCACCTTCAGCCGCTCGGTGGCGCCGAGCAGCGCCAGACTGAACGCAGTGGATTCGTGCTGGTACTCGGCGCCGTAGGAGGCGGTGTAGCGGACCTGGGAGAGCGCGTAGTCGAAACCGTTGCGTTCGGCGGTCTGGGCGAGTTTCTTGTTGTACTCGAAATCCCAGCCGGTGCGCTGTTCGATCTCACTGGTCACCAGACCGCCGCTGACATTGGGGACCCAGTAGGCGAACCGAACCTGGTCGGTGATCTTCTCAGTGGTCATAATGCCTCCTCAGGCTTGTTTCATGCGGACGCGGAGGCCACGGCGAAGGCCGGGGTATCGCCTCATGCCTCCTCGGGCTTGTTTCATGCGGTCCGCGGAGGCCACGGCGAAGGCCGGGGTATCGCCTCATCGAGCCTCCTGGAGCCGGTACACGCGGTCCGCGAAAGCCGCAGCGACAGCGGAGGTATCGCCTCGTCGCTGCTCGCCGTCGGCATCTGTGGTCCGGACGCCGGGCACGGCGACCCCGCACCGGCGCGAGTCCAGTTCACCAGCGCGGTTGTGGGCGGACGAGGTTTTGAATCGGCGGGAACCTATTCCATTGGTGTGCCCGGGCGCGGTGGCCGGGACAGCCCGTCGACCCGCACCCGAGTACCGGCGACCCGTGTCCGGTACTCGGGCTCGCGGCCGGCGGCCCGGCGACCGGGCGGCCGCCGAGTCGCCGGGGTCGGTGGCGCGGGTCAGGCGGTGGCCGCGGCTCCGTTGTAGTCCGACCTGCTGAACCGGCCGGCGGGCCGGAACCGGCCCAGCACCTCGGCCGCGTCCTCGCCGGTGACCTGGGCGATGAGCTGGTGCGCGTCCGCCACCGAGTTCACCGGGCGCGCCGCCTGCGGGCGGTGCAGTGTGCCCACGAGCGCCGACGCGAAGCGGGGGTCGGCCGCGGCCGCGCTGAAGAACTGGCCGCCGATCTCGGCGAACTCCGGGTCACTGAGGAACAACCGGGTGACCTTGGCGGCGTCCTCGGCGCGGGCATCGAGGAACGCCTCGTACTGCGCGGTGATCCAGGCCTCGTCGAAGGCGCCGTCGTGCGTGGCCGCCGCGGCGACCAGGCGTTGTGCCTGGATGAGCCCGCTCTGCGCCCCCTGCCCGGCGATCGGGTCGTAGGCCACCGCGGTATCCCCCAGCGCCGCCACCGGATGCCCGCCCGCGGTGTGCCCGACCCCGCGCCGGAACAGCGGCCGCACCGCCCCCTTGAGCCAGGAGTGCGGATCCTCGGAAAGTACCTTCGTGGCGAGTACCTCCGGCAGGTCCCAGTCGAGGTAGTCGCGGTAGAGGTCGGTGACGATCCGGTGCGCCGATTCCGCCGAATCGGCGGCGGCGAACCGCTTCTCCCAGTCGCCGCCCGGCCGGGCCCAACCCAGGAACGCCCAGGTCGGCCCGGCGTCCTTGTGCAGGTACGGCCCCCACCAGGCCTCCCCTTCCTCGGCGACGATGGAGAACCCGCTGCGGCCACCGCCGGCCGGGCTGCGGTGGGCGAAGACAGATTCGTCGTGCGGGAGACCGGTCACCGTGACGGTCAGCAGGCTGCGCTGGGGCGCGTCGTACACCGTGCGGGTCTCGTCCACCGCGAACAACTGGGACAACCCGCCCCGGCCGGTCGCCACCAGGGTGAGATCGTTGTCGGCGGCGATCGGGTCGAGCCGTTCGGGGGTCACCGGGTCGACGACGAACCGGCCGCCGCGTTCCAGGAAGGTGGTGAGCCGTTCGTCGGCCTTGAGGCGGGTGTCGACCGCGAGGCCGTGGAACCCGTCGAACGCGCCGTCGAAGGCGATCAGTTCTTCGCCGCCGCCGGCGACACGGACCGTGAGGCCGCTGTGCAGCGGTGCGCGGTCGAGGTAGGTGGGCAGCCCGAGCGCCGCTTCGGCGGCCTGGGCCTCGCCGAAGATCAGCGCGGTACCGGTGGCCGGCACCTTGTCGCGCAGGTCGCGCTGGTCCTTGTCGCTGTAGACGGTGACCGTGAAGCCGGCGTCGAGCAGGCCGAGCGCCGCGGTCACGCCGGTCTGCCCGGCCCCGATCACGACGGCCTTACGGTGGGAAGTGTGCTGTGTTGTCATAGCGCCATGGTCACGATCACGGCGGCCGAGCTGCACTATTACACTCACCGCGAGTTGATGCCGAACCGCACCGCACGGCAGCGCTTTTCATGACACGATCAACGGTTTCGGCGAAACCGGGGCGGCCGTTGCCGCTCTAGCATGCGGTGCATGACCTTCGATCTCGTCCCGCTGACCGGCGACCGCGCCGAGGGATACCGGAAGCTCACCGCGCAGGCCGCCGCCATGCTGTCCGGTGAAACCGACCGGATCGCCAACGCCGCCAATCTGAGTGCGCTGATCTACCACAGTCTGCCCGAGGTGAACTGGGCCGGTTTCTACTTCTACGACGGCCGCGAGCTGGTCGTCGGCCCCTTCCAGGGCAAACCGGCCTGTGTCCGGATCGCGCCGGGCGCGGGGGTGTGCGGTACCGCCGCACACACCCGTCGCACCCAACTGGTCCCCGACGTCCACGCCTATCCCGGCCATATCGCCTGCGACGCCGACAGCCGGTCGGAGATCGTGGTACCGCTGATCGGCGACGGTGAGCTGATCGGCGTACTCGATCTGGACAGTCCACGCGTCGCGCGCTTCGACGAGACCGACCGGCGCGGACTCGAAGAGATCGCCGAAGTTTTCGTGCGGTCGCTGTCCGGGCTCTGATCGACGCGGGAAAGGGGCCTACTGCCGGACCCGCGCCTGCGCCCGGCGGTGCAGACGCCGTCGGCGTGGTGTTCTGCCCGCTGATTCCTGCCGGACCTGCGCGACGAGGTGATCGGGGACGAACGAGGCGATGTCGTACCGCGAACCGATCACCAGTTTACGTAGGACGGAGGCCAATTGCGCCTCGGTGGTGCGCACCGAGGTGCCCCGGCGGGCCGCGATGGCCCGGTCGGTCCAGCCCGCGGCGGCCAGTAGGGCGACCGTTCGCTCGGCCCCGGACAGCTCGCTCCACGGCTCCCGGTCGGCGGCACGATCGAGTGCGGGTCCGGCGCCCACGTGACAATCGCAAGTGCCGAGTGCTGTCGGGCGGCCGCGGGGGTCGTACAACGCCGGGATCACAGCGGAGCCGTGAGCTCGAGATGGATCCCGTCGGGGTCGTCGAACGACAGGATCGCGATGCCGAACTGGTCCATCTCGACGACCTCGCCGTGCTCGATACCCGCGGCCGCCAGCCGTTCGGCCGCAGTGACGAGGTCCTGCCGGGAGTCCACTCCGAAGCTCAGATGGTCCAGACCTACCCGCTCGGAGTCGAACATCTCCCCGGCGGGCGCGACCGGGCGCAGCCCCAGCAGCAGGGCGCCGGCCTGGAAGACGCAGCCCCCGTACAGCCGGTGCGGATCGTTGCGCACCTCTGGATCGCCCGGGCGTCCAGGAGATTCGGCGACGATGTCGAACCCGAGCACATCACGGTAGAAGTCGCGGGACCGATCGATATCGGTGACTGTGAGGCGAATGTGATGGGGGCCACGGGTGGTGAGGGTGGGCATGTGCACTCCGGGATGGGTGTCGCGCTGGACGTCGAGGTGGTGAGTGGATCGACCGGCCGGACCCGGGTGCGTTCTCTTCATCGCGAAAGCGTAGAACCGATTCCACCCGAACAGGAGTGTCGGAAACGACATTTTTCGTACTATTCACGACATGGACGTCACCGTATTCGTCGTGGACGGTATAGCCGACTTCGGGTTCACCGCCCTCCTCGAAACCTTCGCCACGGCGAACGCGACGCGCACGGCCCTCGACTCGCCGCCGGAACCGTGGCGGGTACGGATCGCGTCGCTGGGTACCGAGATCCGCTCGGGCCACGGCCACACCGTGCCCACCGTCCCGCTCGGCGAACTCGCCGACGATCCCGATCTACTCCTGATACCCGCGGTCAGCACGCTCGAGGCCGAGGCCCTGATCCACCTGGTCTCCGCACCCGAGAACGCCGCCGTGCTGGATCGGATCCGAGGTATACACGCCGGCGGCGCCCGGCTCGGCGCCGCGTGTACGGGGACCTTCCTGCTGGCCGAGGCCGGAGTGCTGAACGGATGCCGCGCCACCACCAGCTGGTGGCTGGGCCCGAGCTTCCGGCGGCGCTACCCCGAAGTCGACCTGGATGAGAACGCCACACTGTGCCGCGGCGAAAGGGTCACCACGGCAGGCGCGTCGCTGTCACATCTGGACCTGGCGCTGTCCTTCGTGCACGCACGCAGTCCCGCGCTCGCCGACCTCACCGGCCGGTACCTGGCCGACGGAAACCGCCGGACCCAGGCGAACTTCGCCGTTCCCGAGGTGGTTGCCGCAGGCCATTCGCTCACCTCCGGTTTCGAGCGGTGGGTCCGCGAACACATCGGTGAAGGATTTCGGATTTCCCGGGCCGCCACGGAACTCGGTGTTACCGAACGCAGTCTGCAACGCGCCATCCAGGCCGAACTCGGCAGGTCCCCCCGTGAGTTCGTGGACGATATCCGCCTCGAGCGTGCCGCGCGCCTGTTGCGGACGACGCCGCTGACGGTGGACACCGTGGCCGCGAGAGTCGGCTATCTGAACGGCGGAACGCTGCGCAACCTCGTCCGGCGCCGCCGTGGTATGTCCATGGCGGAATTCCGGTCGGCGGGCCCGGTGTGGTGAGCCCACTCGAGCCACGACGTCTTCCGGTGATCCGAAGACCACTGCCGACGTCGATGAGGCCGCACCGGGCATCGAGTCGTTCGGTGACAACGACGCGCCACTCGTTCTTCTCGTCCTCGAGGAGGCCGCCACCGCGAGAGCCCCGATGCGGCGGTCGGCGAGATCGTCGAGGCGACGATCACGCTCGGACAGACCGGGGCGGGCGGCACGCGGGTCCGGCCCCCACGTACTAGGTGATCAATTCGCCGGCGACATTGCGCGACACCTCGTCCGGCAGCACGGTGGAGCCGGGACCACCCAGCCGATAGCGGGCGCCCCGATGCTCGGGCGGCAGCCGGTCCCCGCGTTCGAACAACGCGTTACGCAGCGTTCCCGGCACGTACTCGGTGGGGTAGACACCGCGTTCGGTCAATACCGGGATCACATACCGGACGATGTCCTCGAAAGTCCCGGGCGTGACGGCGTAGGCGAGATTGAACCCGTCCACATCGGTGTCGGCGACCCATTCCTGCAAGCGGTCGGCCACCGTCGCACCGGAGCCGACGAACACCGGCCCGATCCCGCCGATCCCGGCCCAGCGCCCGATATCGCGGACCGTCCACTCGCGGCCGTCGTCGTCGAACTCCTGGAACGCCGCCACGGCCGAACGGATCGCGTTGCTCTCCACCTCGCCGATGGGATCGTCGAGGTCGTAGCGGGACAGGTCGATTCCCATCCAGCCCGACATGAACACCAGTCCGCCCTCCACGCCGGCGTAGGACAGGTATTCCTCGTGTTTGCGGTGCGCGGCCTCGTCGGTGGCATCGGTGACGATGGTGGCCAGCGCGTAGATCCGGGCGGCGTAGCGGTCGCGGCCCGCCGCCTCCAGCGCCGCCCGGATACCGGATACCGTCTGCGCGAGTACCCGTTTCGACGGTGCGGCGACGAAGATCGCCTCGGCGTTCTCGGCGGCGAAGCGCACCCCGCGCGGCGAGGCACCCGCCTGGAAGATCACCGGTGTCCGCTGCGGCGACGGCTCGGACAGATGCACGCCGGGGACCGTGTAGTGCCGGCCGGAGTGACCGATATGGTGCACCTTCGCCGGGTCGACGTAGATATTGCGCACGGGGTCGCGGACGACCGCGTCGTCCTCCCAGGACCCCTCCCACAGCTTGTAGAGCACCTCCAGGTATTCATCGGCCTGGTCGTAGCGGTCGTCGTGGTCGAGCTGATCGTCGGCCCCGAAATTCCGCGCGGCCGAGGGCAGATACCCGGTGACGACATTCCACCCGATCCGGCCGCGAGTCAGATGGTCCAGCGTGGACAACCGGCGGGCGAACGGATACGGGTGCTCGAATCCGGTGCCGGTGGTGATCCCGAAGCCGAGATGTTCGGTCACCGCCGCCATCGCCGAGACCAGCAGCAGCGGGTCGGCCACCGGGATCTGCGCGCCGTTGCGCAGCGCCGCGCGATCGTCGCCGCCGTAGACGTCGTAGGTGCCGAGCACATCGGCGATGAACAGGCCGTCGAACCGCCCACGCTCCAGCAGCGCGGCCAGCTCGGTCCAGTAGCTCAGCTCCTTGTACCGGTGCGACTGGTCGTCGGGATGCCGCCACAGTCCGGGAGACTGGTGGGCGACACAGTTCATATCGAAGGCGTTGAAGCGGATCCGCCGGGCCATCACACCGCTCCTTCCGGCTTGCGCTCCCCCGCGCTCCACGCGAACGGCAGCGCAGTGCCGTTCAGCAGGTGGTCACCGATGGCCCGGGCCTTCTGGATGGCCGGGTTGTGCACCGAGATGGTGCGCGCGTTACGCCAGTGGCGGTCCAGCCGCAGCCCCTCCGAGGTGATGGACGCGCCACCCACTTCGAACAGCTGGGTCGTGGCGGCCAGCACGGTATCGATCACCCCGAGCTGCGCCTGGGCCGCCGCCAGTTCGGCATCGATCAGACCCTGCTCCTCGGTGGCGCCGGCGGCGATCACCTCGTCGAGTACATCGGCGACGGCCAGCACGCTGGCGCGGGCCCCGAAGGCCGCCGCCGACAACCGGCCGATCACCTGCTGCACCAGCGGGTCGTGGCGGGGCAGATCGGCCGCGGAATGGGTGTAACCGCGACGGCGCGCGGCCACCCATTCGCGGGTGTCGCGTTCGGCCCGCTGCGCGATACCGGCCAGTACGGCGAGCTGGAACAACTGCAAATAGGAGGTCGAATAGGTGGGGCCCGCGTCCCCGTAACCCGGGCCCAGCACACGATCCGGCGCGATCGCGACATCGGTGAACTCGGTGGTACCGCTGGCGGTCAGGCGCTGCCCGAAACCGTCCCAGTCGTCGTGCTGACGCACCCCCTCGGCCTCGGCGTCCACCAACACACCGACCCGTTCACCGTCCCGGTCGGCCGCGACCAGGATGTGGTCGGCGTACAGCGATCCGGTGCTGTAGTACTTCGTGCCGTTGAGGAGCCAGCCGTCCCCGGACGGCGTCAGCCGGGTCCGGTAGCGGTCCACCGCGCCCACGCCGGGTTCGGTGATCGCGTTCCCGACCAGCGTCCCCCGCGAGATCTTGCGCAACCACTCCGCACGCGCTGGACCCGCCTCGGCGAGCAGCTGGTCCTCGGCGAACACGAAATGCACGCGCAGCGCCTGCGGCAGATTCGATTCGGCCGCGGCCAGTTCGATCAGCTGCCGGAACAGTTGCCGCACGCTCGCGCCGTACCCGCCGTATTCGACCGGCACCCGCAGCGCGCCGAACCGCGCCGCGCGCAACCGGCGCACTTCGTCGTGAGCGAGCCGGCGGTCGATCTCGCGCTCGACCGCGCCCGCCGCGATATCGGCGAAGATCGGCGCGAACACCGCGTCCAGATCGGTATCGGAGACAGGTTGTGCCGTGGAAGTCATCAATCCACGATCACCGACCCCGCGCTGTCCCTCACCGGTTACACGCAGGCAGATCGAAACACTCGCGGCAAAAAATCCCGCCGATTCCAACGGGTGACACCGCGCCCGTGGTCGGCCAGGATCACAGATCGGCCCGGCGAGGAGCTCGGCCACCGCACTGTCCGCTCCAGAGCCCCTCGAGGAGATTTCCGGTGAGTCTGTCGTTCCACTGGTTCCTACCCACCTACGGCGATTCCCGCGGCCTGATGGCCGGTGGTCACGGCACGTCCATGTCCGGCGACCGCCCCGCCTCGCTGCGCTACCTGAACCAGATCGCCGGCGCCGCCGAGGAGAACGGCTTCGAGGCGGTACTCACCCCGACCGGCGCCTGGTGCGAGGACGCCTGGCTGGCCACCGCCATGCTGGTGGAGACCACCGAGACCCTGAAGTTCCTGGTGGCGTTCCGCCCCGGCCTGGTGAGCCCGACCCTCGCCGCGCAGATGGCCGGCACCTACCAGCGGCACTCCCGGGGCCGACTGCTGCTGAACGTGGTCACCGGCGGGGAACCGCACGAACAGCAGGCGTTCGGCGATTTCCTGGACAAGGAGCAGCGCTACGAGCGCACCGGCGAATTCCTGCACATCGTGCGCGAATTATGGGAGTCGCGGGAACCGATCAGCTTCGAGGGAAAACATCTGCAGGTCCGCAACGCCCTGCTCAACAACCACCCCGACCCGGTCCCCCCGATCTTCTTCGGCGGCTCCTCCGCCGCCGCGGGCCCCGTCGCCGCGCAATACGCCGACACCTACCTCACCTGGGGTGAACCGCTGGTCGCGGTCGGCAAGAAACTGGAATGGATTCGCGGCCTGGCCACCGAACGCCACCGCACCCTCGACTACGGCATCCGCCTGCACGTCATCACCCGCGACACCTCCGAGGCCGCCTGGGCCGAAGCCGACCGCCTGCTCCAGGGCATCGACCCGGCCGATATCGAACGCGTGCAGGCCAATCTGGCCAAGAGCGAATCCGAGGGCCAGCGCCGCATGCTCGAACTACACGGCGGCCGTACCGACCGCCTGGAGATCGCCCCCAACCTGTGGGCGGGCGTCGGCCTGGTCCGCGGCGGGGCGGGCACCGCGCTGGTCGGCTCGCACGAAGAGGTCGCCGAACGACTCGTCGAGTACTCGCGGCTGGGTCTCACCCACTTCATCCTGTCCGGCTACCCGCACGTCGAGGAGGCGTACTGGTTCGGTGAGGGGGTGCTGCCGATCCTGGAGAAGAAGGGCCTGTGGCACCGGCCGGTCGACCGGCCGGTCGCGGCCACCGGCACCCCGTTCGCGACCGCCTCCACCAGCTGAGTCACCCTGCACCAAAACGTATTCCTCCCCGTGGGCGCGGGAAGCACTCGTCAGTGCGCCAGTACCGGATGTGCGCGGTGGGCTCATCTCCGCATGTGCGAGGAGCACATCCCGCCACCGTTCGGTGCGCCGGGTAGCGCGGGTTCATCCCGGTGCTGGATGTCCCCTTTCGGAATCACAGCAATCATGGTTGCCTTCACCGGGTGACCCCGCCCGAGCCCAAAGCGCCGGGACGCGCCTGCGCTGAGCACGTGTTTCCAACTGGTGGAGTCACGGCATGCGGGGCGATCGGACATTTCATCGAACTGTCCGGGGTCCATGCCGGGCGGCGGGGTGCGTCGGAACCTGGTCCGGAGCTGATTTCCTTCTGCGCAGGGAACACATCCTGCTCGGGTCACGACCATGAAACTGCCCCCGGAGATCACGCACCGGGCCACCAGTAGGTCTCGCGCCCCAAGAGGTGGGTGAGTTGCAGTGAAACCCTGCTCGTCGGTGTGCCGTCGTCGCCGATGATGCTGACGGCGGGGCAACGTCCCGCTGGTTTCCGTCCACGGGGCTGAAGGGGACCTGTCAAGTCCTCGTCCAGTCCCAACGCCTTGAGTGCAGTAATACGCAGCACATCCTCGTCCGGGTCGGGCTTGAAGAATTCTGTGACGAATTCACCTTGCGCATGCTGGATGCCCGCTCTGGTGAGCATCGCCCGCTCGTCCAGCGCCGGGATCGAACCTTGGAAAAGTTCCGCTTGCATCCTCGGCGGCTGGGGAAGCGAAGCGAAATGAAACAGACCTATATCGGTGGACGAGGAGATCACCTGCGAATCAACGTATTTTTGTAGAGCATCTCGCCCGGCCGAGGTTAAGTAGTCTGCGAAATTTTCAGGTGTTAATGTTGTGCCCAATCCTTTGGACATCGACCGCTTGAAGTCCTCATACCACCTTGTCAGCACATCGTCGTCCAGTTGACGAACATGCAGGTACTCGGCATAGAATGCTTCGTATTTCCCGCCGCGTCGGCATTCACGCCAGAATTCGTCGATCGGCTTGCGCAGCATCTTCGACATTGCTTCACAGAACTCGACACTCGGCCCGTACGGTGAGGAACCGCGGTAGACAGAACCGGATTCGGCCGCTATCACAGAGCGCAGCATACCCTCACGTTGTGCATGCATCCGCACTCTTTCGAGTGCTTGACGCATGGCTTTATCGGTGGGGATTCC
Source organism: Nocardia sp. NPDC004568 (assembly GCF_040609955.1). Taxonomy (NCBI): domain Bacteria; kingdom Bacillati; phylum Actinomycetota; class Actinomycetes; order Mycobacteriales; family Nocardiaceae; genus Nocardia; species Nocardia sp. NPDC004568. Next base: position 107,530 of record NZ_JBEXLL010000005.1, on the reverse strand, counting down.
GGTGATGGCGGTGTGCCATGCTCTGGCGGCTTCGTAGCGGGCGTCCTTCGGATCTTTGCGTTTTTTGGATGGGATCGCAAGATATCCCCGGTACATGGCTTCTTTGAAACGGATTCCGATCTCGTGTGCGGCGTCGGGGTTCACGCGGAGACGCCGGTGGGCCTCGACCTCGAGGCCGAACCGGAGCTCGGCCAGCGACCCGCTGCGTGCACCGGCCTCGAACCGCTGGTGAGAGTGATCGAGGGTGCGCTGGTGTCGGAGTGCGGAATGGGGCCTGTCGAAGTTCGCGAGTTTCGCGCCGGCGCCCTCGATCGTGCGTTTGCCTGCCGAATCGGCACCGGTGAGGGTGAGGGACGCATGGTGGGCACCGCCCCTCGCGGCAGACCTGTAGCTTTCGGCGACCAGCTCCGCCGCTCGTGTCAGTTTGTCGCGCAGGATGTCGCAGGGTTCCAACAGAGCCAACGCCAGATCGGATCGAAGCACCAGGCTTCCACACCTCCATCGAAGGACGTGACCGGGCCCCGAGGCCCGCGATATGCGTCATGCCATGGCAACCCGCCGTGACGACCGATCATCACATACCTGGATCGCACCGACCATGCGGCCGCGCTGACCGGTGACTTGCCGACCTCGGCATGACAAGCGACACCAAGCCAAGCCCTCCAGCCACTACACCTGTGGCGGCCGCCCACTCGACTTATCACGAGTGTACGTTGCAGCGTTAATCCTTGCCTTTCTTGGCATGTCGCCCGTACGCAACCAGACGAGCACAAGGCGGGAGGCGGTGCGATCCGGGAAGCGCCGTCCAGACTACAGAGGGCGGGTTCGTCATGCCGGTCACCACCGGGGCACGATGACCACGACGCCGGATTTCTCGAATTCCCCACAACGGTGTCGTCCCGATCTGTACCGACCGGTCGCCGTGACCTGCACTCCCCGACCTCGATCTCGCTTATCGTCGAACCGCAGGAAATAGCGATGTAGTGCGTCAGGCCAGGACTCCCCTTCGCGTCCTACAGCACGCCGACCCGAGCCCTCCGATTACCCTCACCACCGTGACCGCCTCCCAGCCCACCCCTCGGACCGCCCCCGGTACCGCCGTCGCGGACGCCGTCCGCGAGGACATCCTCGGCGGCCGGCTCTCCCCCGGCGACCGGTTGCGCGAAGTGGACCTGGCCGAGCGTTTCGGGGTTTCCCGGGTCCCCGTCCGCGAGGCGCTGTCGCAGTTGCAGAGCGAGGGGTTCGTCACGCTGGTGCGGTATCGCGGGGCGACCGTATCGGCGCCGTCGGGGTCGGCGGCACGGGAGTTGGTGCAGATCAGACGGGGCCTCGAGGTACTGGCCGCCCAATTGGCCGCGCGCGCGAAGGGCGGGCCGGTAGCCGAGGAACTGGCGCGGGTGGTGGAGCTGGGCCGGTCGGCGGATCCGATCCAGGCGCACGAGGAATTGCCGCCGCTGATCCTGCGGTTCCACACCCTCGTTGCCGAGGCGTCGGGTAATCAGCAGTTGCGGGCCATGCTGGAGCAGATTCTCGAGCGGGTGTCCTGGATCTTCGGGCAGCGCTTGGAGAGCCGCACACATATCTCGTGGAGGGACCACGTGGCCATCGCGCAGGCGATTCTCAACGGGTCGCCGGTGCAGGCGGGGTATCTGATGGACGAGCACATCGCGCGGGACGAGGAGCTGCTCGCCGATATGGACGCCGCGGCGACACCGGGCTGAGGCCCGAACCGTTCCGCGCATCTCGCGTACGTTCGGCCCACCGCGGACGGCCCGTCCGACCCCGCTCACCGGGTCGCCGCCGACGACGATCGAGGTCGCCCTTCGGCCCGTGCACTATCGGAAACCGGGGGCGCACGGCGGTGCAGAGAACGCCGGATGATCCGGCACCGTTCGCGCTTGTCGACGAGGCGCAAGCCGTGGCGATGATCGTGCATACGGTCGGCAGGTGGCCCGATCCGGCGAGTAGGCCGACCCCGCGTTGCCGAGCGCTCGGTCCGGACCACCGCGCCCGCGCGGGTGGCGCTTCCGTCCCGGAGGCCGCCGGCTCGGGTCTCACGCCCGAGCAGGCCGAAACACAAGACCGATCGGTACGAATAAGCAATATTTGTATACAAGAAAACGATCCCACCGCCCGATCTTGCATAACTCACAACTCTGGAACGCCGAGCAACCTCACCGAAACAGTATTTGTATACAAATTCTGTGTTGCTCATTTCTTCTGCCCGAGGCCAGGTCCCATGTCCACAGACGCTGCCCCGACCCAGTCGCCGCGGCTGGCTCCCCCCCCGCTCGCCTTCCCTTCTGGCGCACAACACTGTTCGGCATCCAGCACGTGCTGGTCATGTACACCGGCTGCGTCGCGGTCCCGCTGGTCTTCGGCGCCGCCCTGGGGCTGGACACCTCCACCATCGCCACCCTGGTGAACGCCGACCTGCTGGTCGCCGGGGTCATCACGCTCGTCCAGGCGCTCGGTATCGGGAAGCTGCTCGGGGCCCGGATGCCGGTGGTGGCGGGGGCCTCGTTCACCGCGGTGACGCCGATGATCCTGATCGGCGAGGAGTACGGGCTGTCCGCCGTGTACGGCGCCATGATCGCGGCGGGCATCTTCGGCATGCTGGTCGCGATCCCGTTCTCCAAGCTGGTCCGTTTCTTCCCGCCGATGGTGCGGGGCGCGGCGGTCACCATGATCGGGCTGTCGCTGATCGGCAAGGCCGTATCCATGACCTTCGGTGACGAACCGGCGGGTGGCGCGCCGCTGGCGCTGGCGCTCGGGGTGGTCGTGCTGATCGTCGTGCTGATGCGGTACGGCCGGGGTCTCGTCGCGCAATCCGCGGTCCTTATCGCCCTGGTGCTGGGCACGATCGCAGCCGCCGCGCTCTCGCTCACCGATTTCAGCGCGGTCGGCGGCGCCGCCTGGTTCGGGCTGCCCGATCCGTTCCTGTTCGGCACCCCCACCTTCCCGATCGCCGGAATCATCTCGATGTGCCTGGTGATGCTGGTGATCTTCACCGAATCCACCGCCTACCTCATGGCCACCGCCGACCATCTCGGCCGCCCGCTGGAACCGGACCGGCTCGCCCGCGCCCTGGGCGCCGACGGCGCTTCGGCGGTGCTGGGCGGCTTCCTGACCTCGTTCCCGGACACGATCTTCGCGCAGAACGTGAGCCTGGTGCGGATGACCGGGGTGTCGAGCCGCCGAGCGGTCGCCGTGGCGGGCGGTCTGCTGGTGGCGCTCGGGCTGGTGCCGAAGATGGGCGAGGTCGTCGCCAATCTGCCGGGCGCGGTGATCGGTTCGGTGAGCCTGGTCATGTTCGCGACCGTCGCCGGGGTCGGCATCGCCACGCTGGCGCGGGTCGACTATTCGCGCAACGACAACCTGCTCGTGGTGTCGCTGGCCATGGGTATCGGCATGATCCCGGTGGTCGCGCCGGAGGTCTACGAGGGGCTCCCCTCCTCGGTCCGGATCATCGCCGGCGGCGCGATCACCAGCACGGTCATCGTGGCGTTCGTCCTGAACCTCGTCTTCGACCACCTCACCCCCGCCCGCACCCCGAAGGAGACCGCCGCATGACCGGCATCGCCCTGCTGACCGTGCCCACTACAGATCCCGGCGACACCCGGCCCTTCGAGGTACTGACCGAGAGCGGCTTCCACACCCGCGATCTCGTCTCGGTGATCGGCAAAACCGAGGGCAACGGCTGCGTCAACGATTTCAGCCGCACCCTGGCCACCGCCGTCTGGGAGCCACGGCTACCGGAGGCCGCGGTCACCGTGTTCTCCGGCGGTACCGAGGGGGTGCTCAGCCCGCACGTGAACATGTTCGTCCGCGACGAGCGCCGCCACGCCGGGTTCGATCGCGGCCTGGTCGCGGCGGCCCGCCGCAGCCGGGTGCTGGATCCCGGGGAGATCGGCCGGGCCGAGCAGGTCGATACGGTCACAGATACCGTGGGCAAACTGCTCGCCGAACTCGGTGTCACCCCCGCCGATGTGCATCTCGTGCTGGTGAAATGCCCGCTGCTCACCTCCGACAAGATCACCGCGCTGCACGCCGCGGGGCGGACTCCGGTCGCCACCGACACCTACGCGTCGATGGGCTGGTCGCGGGCGGCGAGTTCGCTGGGTATCGCGGTGGCGCTGGGGGAATGCGATCGGGAGACCGCGCTGCGGGCGCTGGCCGGCGCGGCCGATGTCTGGTCGGCCCGGGCCTCGGCCAGCGCGGGCGCCGAACTCGACGACTGCCATGTGCTGGTGGTCGCCGAGAGCCCCACCGCGGCCAACCCGTTGCGCGCGCTGCACGGTCATATGGCCGACGCGATCGATCTGGACTCGGTGCAGCGGCTGCTCGCGCAGGTCACGGCGGCCGGGGGCACGGTGCGGCAGATCTTCGCCAAGGCCGAGGCCGATCCGAGCGGTGCGATCCGCGGGCTGCGCCACACCATGCTCACCGATTCCGATATCAACGCCACCCGGCATGCCCGCGGTGCCGTCGGCGGCCTGCTGTCGGCACTCAAAGGCGACGGCGCGGTGTATGTCTCGGGTGGCGCCGAGCACCAGGGTCCGCCGGGCGGCGGCAGCGTCACCGTGATCTACGAACTCCCCACCCCCGAAGGGACCGAGGCGCCATGACCACCGCGACGCTGACCGAACCCGAGAAGACCTGGGAGATCGAGGAGTTCGAGAACGTCCCGGTGCCGGCCGACCGGCGGCGCGGCCTGGGCTCGGTCTCGGCGGTCTGGTTCGGCTTCCCGATGGTGCTGACCTGTGCCGTCTTCGGCGGACTGATCGTCTACTCACTGGGCTTCTGGCTCGGGTTGCTCGCCATCGCGGTGGGCAATATCTGCATGATGCTCTACGTCGGCGCGCTGAGCGTGCTCGCCGGGCGCACCGGTAAGAACTTCGCCCTGTCCGCCGCCGAAACCTTCGGCAAAGCGGGTGCTTTCCTTCCCTCGGCCTTCCTGGCGACCGTGGTGATCGGCTGGTTCGCCTTCCAGACCGGTATGGCCGGTGCGATTCTGCACGACACCCTGGGCTGGCACGAACAGTTCACCGCGCTCGCCGCCGGGCTCGGTTTCATCGCGGTGACCCTGCTCGGTATCCGGGCGCTGTCGGCGATCGGCATGATCGCGGCGCCGGTGTACATCGTGCTGGGGTTGGTCGCGATCGGGCTCGCGGTCGCCGACGGCGGCTCCTCGCCCACCTCCTATCAGGGGCAGGCCGGCGCGGCGGCGATGAGTTTCGGGGCGGCGGTCACCCTCGTCATCGCCTCCTTCATCGATTCCGGCACCATGACCGCCGATTTCACCCGCTGGTCCCGTAACGGCCGCGAGGCCTTCCTCGCCGCGGCCTCGGCCTTCCCGGTGGGTAATTCGATCGCCCTGGTGATCGGCGGACTCGTGGTCGCCCTCGGCGGCGGCGCCGATCCCGCCGCCGACGGCGGGAACTTCCTCGGCCTCCTCGTCGACCACGGCGGGTTGCTGGTTCCGCTGGCCGTGGCGTTCGTGTTCATCAACCTGGGTTCGGTCTGCGCGCACTGTCTCTACAACGGCGCGGTCGGCTGGAGCCAGCTCTCCGGCGGCCGGATGCGGCGGCTGACCCTCATCTCGGGCGCGGTCGGCGTGCTGCTGGCGGTCGCGGGTATCTGGTCGTATTTCGAACAGTGGCTGAACCTGCTGGGTGTGATCGTGCCGCCGATCGGTGCCGTGGTCATCCTCGACCAGCTGGTCCTGCCCCGGTTCGGGCTCGGCCCGCGCGACCGCCGCGCCCGCTGGCACCTGCCGGCGTTCACCGCCTGGGCCGGCGGCGCGGTCGCCGCCCTGCTCACCCATCGATTCGCCCCGTGGCTGTCGGATGCCGTCATCGGTTTCGCCGCCGCCGCCCTGATTCTCACCCTCGGCGCGGCCCTCACCGCGCGACGCGACAAGGAGCTGATCGCATGACCCCGACCACCGTGGACGCCACCCCCTACACCTGGCCGTTCGACGGCCCGATCGACCCGGCGCGCACCGCGCTGCTGCTGATCGACTGGCAGACCGATTTCTGCGGCCCCGGCGGCTACGTCGACCAGATGGGCTACGACCTGTCCCTCACCCGGGCCGGCCTGGAACCCACCGCCCGGGTCCTGGCCGTCGCCCGCGAACTCGGTCTCACCGTGATCCATACCCGCGAAGGCCACCGCCCCGACCTCTCCGACCTGCCCGCCAACAAACGCTGGCGTTCCGCGCGGGTCGGCGCGGAAATCGGCAGTGTGGGCCCGTGCGGACGGATCCTGGTGCGCGGTGAGCCGGGGTGGGAGATCGTGCCCGAGGTCGCGCCGATCCCCGGCGAACCGATCGTCGACAAGCCCGGCAAAGGTGCCTTCTACGCCACCGATCTCGACCTGCTGCTGCGCGGCGCCGGAATCACCCACATCGTCCTCACCGGTATCACCACCGATGTCTGCGTGCACACCACCATGCGCGAGGCCAACGATCGCGGCTATGAATGCCTGATCCTCTCCGACTGCACCGGGGCCACCGAACGCGCACACCACGAGGCGGCGTTGAGCATGGTGACCATGCAGGGCGGTATCTTCGGCGCGGTCGCCACCTCCGACCAGTTGCTGGCCGCGCTCGGGAAGCACTCCGTCACCGCATGAGAGTCGTCCTGATCCACGGCGTGGCCACCGACAGCCGGGTGTGGGCGGGCACCGTCGCCGCCCTCGGCCCGGCCGTCGAGATCCACGCCCCCGACCGGCCGCAATCGGGTGATATGGACACCGAGATCGCCGCCCTCGCGCCGTTGTGCGAGGGGGCGCTCGTGGTCGGAGTGAGCGGTGGCGCGACACTCGGCCTGGAGCTGGCCGCCCGCGGTGTCGAATTCGCCGCAGCGCTGCTGCACGAACCGGCGGCGGGGTCGCTGGCACCGGGTCTGCTCGACGAGGTGGCCCGGGCATTTCGGCAGCAGGGGGTGGCCGGATTCGGCGGCGCTCTCTACGGGCCGAGCTGGCACCCCGGACTCACCACGGCCTCGCGCGAGACGGTCGCCGCGGAACTCGCGATGTTCCGCGCGTTCGAACCCGGACCGCCGGTCCGGTCGGCGGAGCGGATCACGCTGACCGTGGGTCGGTATTCGTCGCCGGCCCGGCACCGATCCGTCCAGGCCCTGGGCGCGGCCTTCGGTGTCGAGTGGCGGGTCCTGGCCGGCACCGGGCACGCCGCGCACCTGGAAACCCCCACGCAGTTGGCGCACTGGGTCCGGCGGCGCTGCGGCGCCGACCTCGGCGCGTACTGCCTACCCCCTTTTCCGTGAACGGCGCCCGATGAAACGAATGCTCATACACTGTTTTCACGCCACAGGACCGCCGGATCCGGCGCAACCGGGAAGGGGGGCCCTGCCGTTTTGTGCGCACAGCACGAGAGGGCGCCGATGTTTCATGACGCCGGCCCATAGGCGACGCCGCCGGGCCACCTTACGATGACAAAGCCAGGTCCGATCGGGCACACCACGCACTTCCTCGTTCGTGCGATGCCACCGGATTCCGGCACCGATCGGAGTTCGAGAAGTTGTGCGGCGGAGAAACGCGATGCCGGTGCGAGCCCAATGGGTCGGCCGCTGATTCTCCCTCGGGCCCCCGCCGGTTCATTGCACACCGAATCCATCGCGAAAGTACGACTCACGCATGCACCTTCAGCTGTATCGCGCGCCCGGAAATGGATGCTCGTCGGTCCACGGCCGCGCAGAAGGTTCCCGGACCGCGGTGCAGTGCTCGCCGAGCATCGTCCCGAGGGCGGTGTGACCGTGCGGCTGCCACAGCCCGGTTCGGGCACATCCTGCCTGCCCACGGCCACCGAGTTGCTGTACGCGGTCGGCGGCCGCCGCGCCGAGGGTACGGTGTGCGGCCTCGCGTCGGCGCTGTCGGAGTCCTATCGGCTCGAAGCGGGCCTCGCCGGTATCCGGCTGCAATCGCGTCGGCGGACACTCATCGCCGAGATCGACGCCTGGAGCGCGCGGCATCTACCCGCCCCCTCCCCCGGTAGCCGCGTCTACGAGTGCACCCTCGGCGAGCTCATCGATGTGATCGCCGCCGGCGCCGCCCGCGCGTTCCATCTGCTGCGCCACGGGGACCCGTCCGGTGAGCTCATGCACTTCGAATGGACGCGCCTCGCGGAGTTGCAGCTCATCTACCGCGATCTGGTGCACGATGTCGAGAGCGGCCGCTGCTGCCTCCCGAGCGGACAGCATCTCCGGATGGTCGGCGAGCGGATGCCGTACCAGCTGCCGACGGCGACGGGAGAATCGAATTGAGCGGGGTGGACCGGGATGTCCCCACCGGGTTGGGCACACTCCGGGTCCGGGTCACCGGCACGGGCCCGGCAATGCTGCTGTGGCCGAGCCTCCTGATGGACCACGCGCTCTGGGCCGGTCAGATCACGCACTTCTCCGGGCGGTTCACCACCGTCGCCGTCGACCCGCCGGGCCACGGCGCGAGCACCCCGTTGGACCGGCCGTTCACCTTCGGTGAATGCGCGCAGGCAATGCTCCGCATCCTCGACACGCTCGAGATCGACCGCGCGCACATCGTGGGAAATTCCTGGGGCGCCATGATCGGCACCACCTTCGGCGCGCTCTATCCCGAGCGGGTCCTGACCGCCGTGCTGATGAACGGCACCGCCTCGCCGGCCGGAACGCGGCAGCGCCTCGAATACGGCGCCCTACTCGCACTGGCGCACGTCCTGGGGGGATTCCGGGGGCCGCTCGTGCCCGCCGCGCTCTCCGCGTTCCTGGGTCCGGAGACGATGCGGACCCGGCCGGAGGTGGTCGAGCAGGTGCGGCGCACCGTGCGCGCCAACGATATCGGGTCGGCGGCGCATGCGGTGCGCAGCGTGGTCGTCCGCCGTCCGGACCAGCGCGAACTCGCCGCCTCCATCCGCAGGCCCACACTGGTCGTCGGGGGCCGGCAGGATGCGACCTTCCCGCCCGCCGAGGTCGAAGGGATGGCGCGCGCCATCCCCGGTGCCGAGCTGGCGTTCCTGGAGGACGCCGCCCATCTGGTCGCTCTCGAAGTACCGGACGCGGTGAACGCCCTGATCGACGACTTCCTCCGGCGCCACACACCACACAGCTGAACCCGGGCACCCCGCCAACTCGGACGGGACGAGCGGCAGACTGTCCTGGTATCGACGGTGCGCCCGTACACATTGCTGCCCCGGTGCCTGCCACCGCAACGGGAACCGCTGTCCAGCTGTATGCGTGATCGGATTCGCGGGTGTCCGGAGTGATCATGGTTCGGACGCATCGAACACCCGGGAACCGCCCAGCAGGATTTCTCGTAACCGGGGTGACCACCAGGTGGCACTGCATGGAGTTCTCGAGAGGAGATAAGCGGCGTCCGCTGATGAGCTGGGAACCCTAGGTCATCGGGACAATTCGAATGGAAGATCCTGACGTAGACACCGCTTCGGGTCTGCAGCAATTCGGCCGGAAACCGATCCGTCCCGCTGCAGTATCCTCCGGCTCTACCGGCAGCCGGTGTCCAGGCCGAGGGAGCTCACTCGTCATCTAACCCGGAACGAGAAAATCGGAGGCGCGCCTGACGACACATAGTGCGCAGGCGCGGGTCGGGCTGCCGAACTCTGCCACTAATTACCGCGTCTTCTGCCCCGGCCCGACATCCAGCAGATCAGTGCCGGACTCTAAGATCGATAGTGGCCCACTGTCGGCGGAGAGGCGGTCCGAGTGGCTGACGAAATGCAGCAACAGGCTCTAACACTACCTTTGCGGACAGTTGTCCAACTCGGACAGTCGGGCCGTCTCCGGGTCGGCGCCCACTCGCGGGCAGTCGTCTGGGGTTCGGAACAGGCAACGAAGCTATTCGATTCGATATACAGGGGGTACCCGATCGGCATGCTCGTAGTTGCCGAGCATGCCGCGCCCGCCGAAGACTTCGAACTGGGCGGCCTGGATGTCCACGCCCCGGAAGATCCTGCAGCGTGGACGATCATCGATGGGCTACAACGATTATCCATCGTTATCGGGGGCTGGAATGCCGAGGAGGACTCGCGGTACCAAGTTTGCTTCGACCTGGAGCAGCGCGAGTTCGTAGTAGGTCCATCGCATCGGGCGAACATGCTTCCAGTGTCCATTGCAGTGAAGGACGAACGCCTCCGGCTGTGGCTCCGTGATCGCCCGTTCATCCCAGATGAATACCGGAGTTCGGCGTTTGCATTGGGGTCGCGTCTCGCGAATTATCAAGTCTCGATATTCGTCACCAAGAAACATTCCCCGGACAGCATCGAAGCCGACATTTTCGTGCGCCTCAATCAGAGCGGATCCAAGCTGACCCGCGAAGACATAGTCAGGGCCGAGGATTCCCGCAAAGATCGATACTCCTCCGAGAGAATTTCCATCAGCAGCGAACGAATGGGATTCGGAAAACTTCCACAGGCAGTCATAGCACAATGCACCTTGGCAACACTCGACCCACTGGAATCCGTACCCGGAGAAGCGCACGCGCTGCTTTTGTACAACAACCTTTCAGAAGATACGATTGTCTCGACAGAAAGGGAAATGCGGCAGACACTGCGACTCACAATCGACTTTATACAGCACCACGTCCACATACCACACCTACGACTTCTTCCCGAACCGCTCAGCTTCCCAGTTCTAATGAGGTTCACCCGACTCTTCGGTAAGCCGGAATACCGCACACGCGAATTACTACGGCGCTGGATCTGGCGCATGGAAGGCCGGCCCAGCGAGAAAATGGCGATGAGCGAGCCGGCCCGAGAGTCACCCACAGCAGAAGCACAGAGACTGTTGGGAACAATTGCCGTATCATCAATTCAATTTTCGCCCGATCTGAAATCGGTCGACACGAACACAACCCCCGGCCGAGTAAATGCTCTGGCACTCTTGGGTGCAGAGCCTCCGATGCTCTCGCCGCTGGAAATTTCATATAATCTTCCTGCCACACCACTGACCGATAGCAACGTATTGATTCCATGGCTCGACAGCCATTCGGATGTGTTTCTTCCCTTAATACCCGTCGACTCGATCGGGCTTCCGCAATTAGGGGCCTACATTCTGCATCCACCCGCGCCCACCGAAGTAATACTAGAGACAATCTTTGCGTTGGACGAGGGGAGTCCCGGCCTGCGAAGCCACTATCTGTCACCCGAAAGCGTCGAACTCTTACGTCGAGGAGATCTGTCAGAATTCGTTTCCGTCCGCAACTCGGCTCTCACTTCCGGCATAAAGAGGCGTGTCCAGCAGTATGCGCGACGAGGCTTTCGCGATAAAGGTCAATTACCGCACATAGATTTCGACAAGGATTGAAATGGCTGCGCGTAGTTCGAGAGCAAACATCTTCCTCGGCGAAAGGCCGGCAGGCACGCTTCACTACAGCCGAGGACGCTCGTCATTCGAATATGAGGACCTGGACCCCGGACATCCTGTCCTAGGGCTACCTTTCGAATACGACCCCGATATTGCATCTCATCCTGTCACAGGGGTACCGAGCTGGTTCGCGAACCTACTCCCCGAACGGGAGTCCGCTCTTCGACGAATCTATAATCGTCAGCTGGGCCGCCGCGATGTACCCGATTTCTTGCTACTCATCCACCTTGGCAACGACTTACCGGGGGCCGTTCGGGTTCAGGCAGAGGGCAACCTTCCCGGATTCATGACCGAAGCATTGATGGAGGCCCATGAAACCGGTTCCAAAGAACTGATCGGCTTCTCTCTATCCGGATTGCAGCTGAAGTTTTCGATGAAGCTCCGGGGTGAGGCCCTCACCCTGCCGGCACCCGGTGAACTCGGTGATTGGATTGTCAAGCTTCCCAGCAACATATATGAGCATCTTCCGCTCAATGAATTCTTCACGATGTCATGGGCAGCGGCGGTGGGAATCGACGTGCCCGAACACCGACTTACCCCAATGCACAAAGTCGAAGACCTGCCCGACGAGTACCGCAACACCATCGGGCATGCGTTTGCAGTTCGCCGATTCGATAGAATAGGCGAACTGCGTGTACACCAGGAGGATTTTGCGCAGATATTCAACCTCCCTCCTGCCGATAAAGATCGGGGAAGCCACGAAGCAATTGCCAGGGTAATCCTCGAGAACTGTCCAGAGGATTTCGAAGAGTATATAAGGCGACTAGTTTTCTGCATCGGATCCGGAAATAATGACGAACATCTGAAGAACTGGTCGCTCCGCTACGCAGATGAGCGCAGGCCTCGTCTGTCACCAGCGTACGATCTTGTTTCCGTGACTTCCTACCAAACATTTCGCAACAAGGGGCTGACACTGCCAATTTCACATGAGAGAGACATGCGTCTAATTACGCGAGAACACTTCCGGAAGTTCGCGGAAAGCCTCGCCGATCTCGGAGCAGAGCCCTCACAGGTCCTGCGAGTTCTGGATACCACGCTGGAAAGAATGCGCGATACCATACCAAGGATATCCGACCTTCCGGATTCGCCGGATTTCGTTACTGCACACTCGAGAGAACGCTTCGAACATATTCCGCTACTCTTGGGTAGATAACAGAATAATTCGGCAGCGATCATACGCTCGCGCCGACCGGCACTCCGCAACCCGGAGTCATCGATTTCTCGCGCCCAGAGCCGCCTGGATCAACCCCCGCGCCCCTTCCCCGGTCACCGATTGCCCGGCAAGCGCGTCGAACGCTCGCCCGTACACATCGATCTCGCGCGGCTGGGTGATGGTGAGTTCGGCGGCGGTCCCCTCGACCATGACCAGCCGATTGTCGAACATGGCGAAATTCGTCGATACCACCAGCGCTTCGGCGGTGAACGGAACGATCCCGATGGTCACCCGGGGCATACCGATCAGAGAGGACAGCCGGTCGAGCTGGCCGGTCATCACCGCATCGTCACCGACCGTGGTGTAGAGGGCCTGCTCGGCGAGGAGGAAGTGGAACAGATGGCCGCGCTGGTAGAGGATGCGTTGCCGTTCCATCCGTTTCGATACGGCGGTCTCGACATCGTCGGGGATGCGGTGGAATTCGATACCGCGGCGCAGTTTGGCGGCCGCGTACTCCGCTGTCTGGAGCAGCCCGGGCACGATCTGTGGCTGGAAATCGCGGATATGAGCGGCCGCTGCCTCCAGTTTCAGCGATTTCTGCTGCCGGCGGCCGAGGCCGGTGCCGAGGATCTTGCGCCATTCGAGGTAGGCGACCTCGATGGTGTTCGAGGTCGCCAGCAGATCCGGGAGCTGGTCCTCGGCGCCGCAGTGGCGGCAGTAGGCCCGGATATCGTCGTCGGAGGGTCTGATCCGGGCGAACTCGATCTTGCTCACCTTGGATTCGTGCCAGCCGCAGAGTTGCGCGAGTCTGCGGTTGGTGAGGCCGGCCTGGCGCCGCAGCTCCCGCAGCCGTGCCCCGAGAGCTTCGCGCGCGTCGTGCACTTCGTTCATCTGTCGACATATTCCGTGTAGGGCGTTGCCATGTCCCAGAGCCGGTGCTTCACGCAGCGGGCGTACTGGATGATCCCCCGATCGGTCGTCACCGCGAGACCTGCGGGTCTGCCGTGCTCGTCGACCAGGTTGTAGACGACGCGATCGTCATCGATCAACCACCAGTCGTCCGAGGGCACGTCGCCGGCCAGATGCCGCGGGATGTACCGGATATCCTCGCCTGCGTCGGTGTTGGTGCCGGTCACCGAGAGCAACCAGCGGTGGTAGTCGCTGTGCGGCACCGACACCACGCGGACCCGTCGTACCGTGACACCCCGGCCGGTCGTCTCCCGGATCAGCGTGTTCCATCGATTCTTCTGATCGTCCGGTAGCGCGGGCCGGCCATCCAGGAAGCGACCGAGCCGGCCGGTTTCGGCCGGGACGGTATAGACGTCGCGGACCTCGAGATGGAAGGCCTCGGAGACGCATTCGCGGAAGAGCGCGGCCCAGTCCGGCGGCTCATGCGGAAGATAGCGCACCGTAGAACGTCCTTTTGGTCTTCGGGACTTCGATCGCGGCCTCGTCGGGCGCCAGATCGAGCTGCTCCAAGATCTCACGCTCGGCGACCGGGCGGCCGGCGAGGGTGAACGTTCCCCGGCCGGTATCCTGCATGGGCGCACCGATGAAGGTGTCGGGTTCGGCGTAACCGAGCAGTAGATGCGGGATCTCGACGGTGGCCGGTCGGTCCGTCTCCCATCCCTGCACCAGATAGCTTCCCTGATCGGTCGTGTACAGACTGGGGCATCCACCGAGATCCGAGCCCCCTCTACCGAGAAACCGCAGACGCATACTTCAACCCCTGTTCGATGGTTAGCACGAGTTTTCCCGTACTTCGTACATCATGCACTTTTCCGCCGAGAGCGGGAAAACAGCACAGCGTAGTTGTGCAAACTTGTGCTCACTGCTCGCAGTGATCGGTCTGCACTCCTTAACGTCGATTCAACCGTCGCGCCCGATCACCGTGCCGGGAACCAGTTGTGCGGGCGGGCCATACGACCAAGGGGTGAGCATGCGATTCGAGGTGAAGGTGAGCAGATACGGGGACCGGTGGCTCATCTCCGCACCTGCGTTCGGCGTCCGGAAGATCGTGGACGAGGAGTCCGCCATCCGAAGCGAGGCGTACCGGCTGATCGCCCGGTGTGGCACCGCACCAGGGGATTTCGAAGTCGAACTCGTATTGGACGCGAGCCCCGATATCGCGGTGGTGGGCGGCGGAACATCCGAACCCGGAGAAGTGCACGGCCCGCGCCGTTTTCCTCGCGGTGCGGCGGTACACGAACTCCGGGCCGGTCTCCGGCGCGCGGACGAGCCACTGGTCGACGACGGCTTCTGACACAGGCGCAGGGGTTCTAGAGTCGTGGCATGGTTTTTCGGGACGGCGAGAGTGCCGTAGACGTCCGCGAAATCGTGACCGGGCAGCTGCCCGGCTATCGGATCGATTCGGTGGCGCTGCTCGGGGAAGGGCAGGACAATCTCGCCTATACGGTCAACGGCGAGTTGATCGTGCGTTTCGCCAAGGAGCCCGATCCCGAGAGCCGTGCCGCGCGGGTGATCGGCGAATCCGGCCTCCTGGCCGCTGTCGCGGATATATTGCCGCTGCCGGTTCCCGAGCCGTGTTTCTCTGTGCCCGAGCAGGGTTGCCTGGCGTACTTCGCACTTCCCGGCCGACCGCTGATCGATCTCCCCCCAGCACGGCGATCGGCGGCGCATACCCGGCCGATCGCCGCGGTACTCGGGAAATTCCTCGCCGCCCTGCACGGCGCTCCTGTCGACCGGGTGGTCGCCCTGGTGGATGCCGACGACCAGCCGAATCGCCTGTGGCTGGACGAGGCCGGGCAGACCTACGACACACTCGCCGGTGAAGTTCCCCCGGCACATCGCCCGGCGGTGGAGGCATTCCTCGGCGCAGAGCCTCCCGGAGATAGCTACGACCCGGTGTTCTCCCACAACGACCTGGGGATAGAACACGTTCTGGTGGACTCGGTTTCGGGAACCGTTACGGGCGTCATCGATTGGAGCGATGCCGCGATCGTCGATCCGGCCTACGATTTCGGCCTTCTCTACCGCGACCTCGGCCCGGCCGCCCTGGACACAGCGTTGGACCACTACCGGACCGTCCCCGACGCGCAGGCGATCCGGACACGGGCCGCCTTCTATGCCCGGTGCAGCGTGCTGGAGGATATGGCCTACGGGCTCGAGCACGGACTCGAGAAGTATCTCGACAAAAGCCTCGCGGCACTCACGTGGCTGTATCCGTCCCCCGCCGACCCATCCCGCCCCTCCGGCAAGGCAGGCGCCCGAAGACCCTGGGCGCCATGAGCCCGTCGCAGGTCACGTCACCGGGGCGACCCCAGCCGAGCGCCACCGTCCACCCGAACCACGATGCCCGTGGTGAAGCTGTTGCCGATCAGGAATTCGATCGCCTGCGCGATATCGTCGGCCGCACCCACCCGGCCGACCGGCGTGCCCGCGGCAATATCGGCGAAGACTTCGGCCCGGGCGTCGTCCCCGCGGAGGCCGCGGAGACCAGCGTGATCGACGCGCCGGGCGTGAGATGCGGTAGTGCCGCCTGCACGACCGCGATATGGGGTAGCAGTTTTCCCGACACATGCGATTGCAGATGCTCGCGGGTCAGCTCGCGAAACGGCGTGGTCCCCGACGGCCCGGTAACCGTGACGACGAGATGATCGACCGGCCCGATCTCGCCGAACAGGCCGGCCAGATCCGCATCGTCGCGGGCGTCGACGACGAATCCCTCCGCCTGCGCGCCGAGTTCGCCGAGCGCTGCGCCCAGGCGCACCTTGTCTCGGCCTGCGATGACGACCGCGGCACCCGCGGCGGCCCGCGCCGAGCGGCCTTGCGCACACTGCTGCAACGCGGCGTGGACACCGGTGAGCTCGCGGCCACCACCTCCTTGGATCTCGTGGTCGACTTCGCCTTCGGCGCCATGTGGTACCGGCTCCTCAGCCGTCACGCAGTGGTGGACGCCGCACTCGCCCGGGAGGTCACCGCAGCTGTCGCGGCCACACTCACACCCCGAGCGGGCGGGAAAGCACACATCCCCCGGTAGCCACCGCCACGGGCAGCCACCGGAGGACGCGTTCGAACATTCCCGGGCCGCCGCCCGGGACAACAGATTCAGGGTTTCGGCACCGCCGGCAGCGCGATGGCCGGATCGATGAATTCGTTGGTCACCAGGTCCGCGGCAGTGAGTCCATCGGCGATGGTGTCGCCGCGTGTGCGCAGGATCGGGGTCACCGCGTCGATCACCCGGTTCACCCGCGCCTCGTCGAAATTCCCGAGCGTGCTGTCCGGGCCGTTGCCGACGATCTTCTCCGCCACCTGGACCTTCACCGAATCGGTATTACCGGCGGCGGTCATCGGCGGCCCGTCGGGGATGGTGTCGGCGATCCGCAACAGCGCCTGGTTCACCGGTTCGGGATTCGCGATGTAGTCGACCTGGGCCTGCTGCAACATGGGGACCAGCTTGGTCAGGCAGGGCCGCAGGGCATCGAGTTCACCGGCCCGCACCGACCAGGCGTGCGGATAGATCTCGTAGCCGGATTCGTGGACGAGCAGATAGTCGGTGGGTTTGCGCCAGCCCTCGACATCGTGTTCCCAGCGGAAGGGCTCATTGGACACATAGCCCTGCTGCATCACGCGACCGTGCTCGGCGACAAAACGGCTCGGCGTGCCGTCGAACGAGGCATCTGCCTGTTCCGGGCGCACATAGCCGTTGGTGGTCAGATAGTCCATGAAGATCTTGCCCTCGCTGTACACCACGGGGGCACCGGTGCCGGGTACGTCGCGCCACGATTCGACCCGATAGGTCGCCGGATCCCACATGATGATCTGCGGGTTCACATCGAGTGAGGCGAAGACGCCGGTCACCGGGAATTCGGCCTGCGCGCGGACGGCATCGTCGGTGGGGACGAAACCCAGGGTGATCGACGTGTCCTGGTACATCTGCGCGGGTACCGGCTGGCCACCCAGGAACGGGCCGCCGAGCCGGACCTCGACATTGATTCCGGTATCGCCCAACGGCCCGACGTAGGAGCCCTTGTCGACGTCCACGGTGCCGTCCGGACCGACGAGCTGGAAGGCGGCGGCGCGTTCCGGGGTGGCGTACCAGTCCGTCTGGATCACGACGGTCGACGGGCAGACCCCCGCCAAGGGGCCCTCGCCGGTGGGTTCCGGCACCGAGCTCGCACCTCCGCAAGCGGTGAGCAGAGCAGTCCCCGCGAGAGCGGTGAACGCGGACAGTGATTTCTTCATGGCGATTCCTGAGGTGAGCGGTGGTCGGGCAGAGGTCGGAAGGTCAGTGGCCGCGGCGGCGACCGTGTGCCCGCTCCACGCGGACGGCCAGGAAATCGAAAAGCCAGAACAGGGTCAGGCCGGCCAGCGAGGAGAGCAGCAGCGCGGTGAGCAGTTCCTCGGTGGCCAGCCGCTGCCGGTACACATCGATCATCCGGCCGATACCGGGTTCGCCCTGGCGGAAGAAGAAATCGGCCACGATCGAACCGATGATCGCCATCCCGCCGGAGATCTTGAACCCGGAGATCATCGCGGGCAGCGCGGTGGGCAGCTGGAGTTTGCGCAACCGCTGCCAGCGGCTCGCGCCGTGCAGTGTGAACAGATCGTGTTCGGCCGGCGCGACGGCTTTCAGTCCGAACAGCGTGTTGGTGACGACCGGGAACAGCGACACCATCACGCAGACGATCACCCGGCTGCCGAATTCGTAGCCGAACCAGAAACCGAACAGCGGCACCACGGCCAGGATCGGAATGGTCTGCAGGATCACCGCGTACGGGTACAGCGAGTACTCGGCCCACCGCGCCTGACTCATCGCGACGGCGAATCCGACCCCGAGCACCATGGCGACGATCAGCCCGCTCAGCGCGACCAGCACCGTGGACCCCAGGGCGGACAGGATCTGCGACCGCACCGCCGCGTCGAGCAGCCCTTCGCTGATCACCTCGTCGGGGCCGGGGAGCAGGAAGCGCGATTCCGGCGCGATCAGGTAGTGGCTCGCGAAGTACCAGAGCCCCGTGACGAGTACGAAGACCACAACGGGAGCGATGATCCGCACAGGGGCGGCGCGGCGCCGGGGGGTGCCCGCGGCCCGCTCCGGCCGAACCTGCGGGGCCACGGTGTGGGCGGCGGTCTCCGCCGCGACCGTGGTCATGCCGCGACACCCTGTTCGGCGGTGTGCAGGGCGGCCGAGACCGCGCCGGCGATCTCGGCGAACTCCGGGGTGTAGCGCAGTCCCGGTTCCCGCGGGAAGTCCAGGGGGACGGGGATATCGGCGGCCACCCGGCCCGGTCGCCCGGTCAGCACGACGACGCGGGTCGACATGAACACCGCCTCCGGGACCGAATGGGTGACGAATACGCCCGCGAAGGCGTCCCGGCGGAAGAGACTGCCGACTTCCTCGTTGAGCCGCTGCCGGGTGATCTCGTCGAGTGCGCCGAAGGGTTCGTCGAAAAGGAACAGTTCCGGCCGCAGGGTGAGCGCGCGGGCGATGGAGGCCCGCATCCGCATACCGCCGGAGAGCTGGGCGGGTTTGTGTTTCTCGAACCCGCCCAGACCCACCCGCTCGATGGCGTCCAGGGCCGCCGCGCGCCGTTCGGCGCGGTTCACCCCGGCCAGTTCGGCGGGCAGTTCCACATTGCGCAGCACGGTCCGCCACGGCAGCAGCGTCGCCTCCTGGAAGACGTACCCGAGTTGCCCGGTGGCCACGTCGACCGCGCCGGAACTCGCTGCCTCGAACCCGGCCGCCAGCCGCAGCAGGGTCGATTTCCCGCAGCCGGACGGTCCGACGAGAGAGACGAATTCCCCCGGGCGGACGGTGATGTCGATATCACGCAGTGCGGCGGTCCCGTTCTCGAAGACCATCGACACATTCCGGAACGCGAGCGCCGGATCCGGCTCGGTCGTATACATTGCCGGGCCCATCGGGGCCGGCGCCGAGATAGCCTGTGTGCTCATGGAACAGTTCTATCGGCTACTCGTTGCCGATCGCGGTCGCCCGGATTACACCCCTGTTTCGTATACGATCACTCGATCAGTCGGCCGTCGCGAGCCACCACCCGGCCGCGCTTGACGACCAGTTTCCGGGTCGGCACGCCGACCACCGCCGCGGCGGGTGTCGCGGCGTCGACCGTGACGAGATCGGCCCGGCACCCCACGCCGATACCGTGGTCGGCCAGCCCGAGCACCTGCGCGCCGCCGAGAGTTCCGGCGGCGAGCGCCAATTCGATCTCCTCGTCGGCGAGCAACCGGTCACGGAAGGCGACCGTACCGATCCGCCGCAACATATCGCCGTCACCGTAGGGCGTCCACAGATCCCGGATCCCGTCGTTGCCGAGCGCGAGAGTCGCCCCGGCGGCGTGCATCACGCGCAGCGGAACCACCGGCGCGTCGCCGACCGCGCAGGTCACCATGGCCACGCCCGCTTCGGCGAGGCGGTCGGCGATCCGCCGCTGCTCGTCGGCCGGGAGGGCACCCATCGCGTAGGCATGGCTGATGGTGACGCGCCCATCCAGCCCCGTGGCCTTCGTCCGTGCGATGATCAGCTCGAATTCCCAGGCGCCGAGGTTGCCGCTGTCGTGCAGATGGATATCGACCTTCGCGCCGTGACGTTCGGCCAGCCCGAAGATGATGTCCAACTGACCGATCGGGTCGCCGTCGAATCCGGCGGGGTCGATCCCGCCGACCACTTCGACGCCGCCCGCCAGCGCCTCGTCCAGCAGCTCCGCGGTTCCGGGCCGGCTGATCAGGCCACCCTGCGGAAAGGCGACCAGTTCGACATCCACCCGGCCGCGATGCCGGTCGGCGGCGTCCCGCACCGCCGCGACCCCCGCCAGCCCGACCGAGGGGTCGATATCGATATGGCTGCGTACGTGCGCGGTGCCGTTGGCGATCATCGTCGCGAGCAGTGCGGCGGAGTAGTCGGCGCGCGGGATACCCAGTTCGGCGCGGCGGTTCTCGCCGTTGGCGATCCGGCCGGCCAGCGAACGTCCGCCGGTATTGGGCACCCAGGGACCGCTCCACAGGGTCTTGTCCAGATGACAGTGGGTATCGACGAACCCGGGCAATACCAGCGCGCCCTCCAGGTCGAGCGTTTCGACACCGGTCGTCCCCAGGTCTGCGCCGAGTTGCGCGATCCGGCCCTCGCGCAGCAGCAGATCGGCGGTTTCCAGCGGTTGCCCGGGTATCCAGGGGCGCCCGTTGCGCAGCAGCAGATCGGTCATGATTCCTTCTTTCACCCGAGTCATGTAAACAACATCGCGATGCCCGCACCGGCACCGAAGACGATCACCACGGCACGGAACGCGCCGGGGCGTAGACGGTCGGCGATCTTGGCGCCCATCATGCCGCCGAGCAGGCAGGCCGGCGCGAGGATCGCCACCGACCACCAGTCGACCGGCCCGAACACCGCGACCGCGACGGTGGCGGTGGTGGAGACGGTCAGGGTGAGCACGCTCTTCAGGCCGTTGAGCAGGTTGACCGACGCGTCGATACCGAGGGCGAGCGCGGTGAGCAGCACGATCCCCATCCCGCCGTTGAAATACGCGCCGTAGACCCCGCCCAGGAACACACCGGCGAAGAGCGTGAACCGGGAATCGCTGCCCTTTTCGGCGAGCCGCCGGGAGATCAGCGGCTGGGCGGCGAACAGGGCGGTCGCCGCCAGGACGAGGTAGGGCACCAGGGCGGTGAACACCTCGGGCGGTGCCGCGAGCAGCGCGATCACCCCGCCCACGGCACCGGCCGCGCCGACCACGATCAGCCGGGGGAGCAGGCTGCGATGTTCGGTCAGCCGGGAGCGCAACGCGGCAGCGCCCCCGAGGTAGCCGGGCCAGACGGCGACGGCATTGGTCACGGTCGCGGTCACCGGCGGCAGGCCGGCGGCCACCAGGGCGGGAAACGACAGCAGGCTGCCGCCGCCGGCGATGGTGTTGCACACGCCGGCGCCGAAACCGGCCGCGAGCAGCAGAACCGCGTACACGGGGTCCATGGCGTCCCTTCCGATCGAAATCGAGACTGGATCGTATACGAAAATCAGCACGCTCGCCGGACGTGTGCCCCCGATCACCGCACGAACACGCCGCTCCCGACGCCCCGCGACGGCGGTCGGAACGCTTTCCTGGTATCCAGGTGAGGTACCGAGCAGCGGATCGTATGCGACCGCTTGCCGAGAGATCCCGAGCCGAGGACGATGTGGACAGCAAGAACCCGCGGATGACCAAACAGCAGGTGTGCCGCGCCATTCGCGACGACATCATCCGCGGTGTGTTCGCACCGGGTCAGCGGCTGACCGAGGACACCCTCGCCGAGAGCTACGGGGTCTCCCGGGTGCCGGTGCGGGAGGCGCTGCGCACGCTGGAGGCCGAGGGTTTCGCCTACTCGCGGCCCTACGCCGGAACCTTCGTCGCCGAACTGACCGAGGACGAGGCGGCCGATCTGCTCGAGATCCGCGCCCGGCTGGAACCGCTGTGCGCGAGCCGCGCCGCGTACCGGCGTACCCCGGAACAGCTCGGCCGGCTCAAAGAACTCACCGCGCTGGGGCAGGAATCGGTCCGTTCCGGCCGTCTCGACGATCTCACCAGGCTGAACAGCCGTTTCCACGAGGTACTGGCCGAGGCGTCGGGCAGCAGCCTGCTGGCCGGACTGATCACCCAGCTCGGCTGGAAGATCGCCTGGGTCTACGCGGTCGAACTACCCCGCCGGGCCACCGACTCCTGGGATGAGCACGAGCGCATCTGCGCGGCGCTCGAGGCCCGCGACGCGGAGTCCGCGGAGCGACTGGTCACCGAGCACATCGCCCACGCGACCACCGCCTACCGGTTGCGGCACAGCCGCCCGGCATCCTCGGGCACCGGTTCGTAACGTTCCCGAAGCATTACACGAGGGCCCCGGAAACACCCGGGTCGTATACAACCGATGTGACTGTTTCGGATACCGAGGTGGCCAGGGCACCCGCCGCGCCATTCGACCGTACGGATCTGCTGGTGCGTAACGCGCGGATCGACGACGAGACCGACCCCGTGGACATCGCCGTCGCCGACGGGGTGATCACGGCGATCGGCCCGGCCCTCCCACACACCGCCGCGGCGGAGATCGACTGCGCGGGCCGGGTGGTCATACCCGGCCTGGTGGAATCGCATGTGCACCTGGACAAGGCGCTGCTCGACGCTGAACGCGCGAACCCCGACGGCACCCTGGCCGGGGCGATAGCGATCACCGCGGAACTGAAGCGCGACTTCACGGCGGCCTCGATCCGGGACCGCGCCCGGCGCGTACTCGAACAGGCGATCACCCACGGCACCACAGCCCTCCGGGCGCATCCCGATGTCGACCCCATCGTCGGTCTGCTGGGCGTGCACACGCTGCTCGAGCTACGGGAGGAGTTCCGTGGCCGGATCGATCTCCAGATCGTGGCGTTTCCGCAGGAGGGGATCTTCCGGGCGCCCGGCACCCTCGCTCTGCTGCGTGCAGGCCTGCGCGACGGCGCCGATGTGATCGGTGGCTGTACCTACAACGAGGAGTCGGTGACCGAATGCCGGCGCCATATCGATCTCGTCTTCGAACTGGCCGCCGAGTTCGGAGTCCCGGTGGACCTGCACGCCGATTTCGCCGACGACACCGCCGACCCCCGGTTCGCGCTGGCCGATTACATCGCCGAGGTCACCGATCGCACCGGTATGGCGGGCAGGGTGACGATCGGCCACGCGACCTCCCTGGCCGCCCGCTCCCCCGCGGATCGGCGCCGGGTCCTGTTCCGGCTCGCCGACGCGGGCGTGGCCGTGGTGCCGCTCCCGGCCACCGATATGTTCCTCGGCGGGCGCGGCGATACCGCCAATATCCGTCGCGGTATCGCACCGGTGCGGGAGTTGTGGGACGCCGGAGTACGGACCGCGTACTCCTCCAACAACATCCGCAATGCCTTCACCCCGTACGGTAACGCCGATCTGCTCGATATCGGCCTGTTCCTGGCCCAGACCTCGCATCTGGCCGGGCCCGCCGACCTGACCCGGGTCCTCGGAATGGCCACCTACGAGGCGGCCGCGGTGATCGGTATCGCCGATGATTACGGGTTGCGGGTGGGCGCGGCGGCCGATCTGGTGGTCCTGTCGACACGGCGTGTGGCCGACGCGCTGCTGGACCGCCCCGACCGCTGCTATGTCGTGAAAGCGGGCCGGGTCGTCGCGCGGACGACCCGGACCCGGGAACTGCTGCCGGCAACCCCGGCACGATGACGGTTCAGGCGGCGGCGCGGTCGCCCTGGTGGATCAGCGCGTCTATCCGCCGTTTGTAGTCGTTGAACTCCGGTGCGGTCGCCTCGCGTTCGCGCGGGAGGTCGATGGTGACGACCTCCCGCACATGCCCGGCCGTACCGTGCGCCGTGCCGCCCGCCATGACCACCACCCGGTCCGACAGATACACCGCCTCCTCGACGCTGTGGGTGACGAAGACGACCGTCACGCCGGAATCGCGGTGGATACGGGCGAGTTCGGTCTGCATATCGCCGCGGGTGAGGGCGTCGAGCGCGCCGAAGGGTTCGTCCATCAGCAGGACCGCGGGCCGGTTGGCCAGTACCCGGGCGATGGCGACCCGCTGTTGCATACCCCCGGAGAGCTGGTGCGGGGACGAATCGCGGACCCGGGTGAGACCTACGGTCGCCAGCGAACGGTCGGTGGTCTCGCGGATATCGTCGCGGGTCATTCTGGCCTGTTTCGGCCCGTAGGCGATGTTCTCGGCGACGGTGAGCCACGGGAACAGCCCGTAGTCCTGGAATACGACACCGCGGTCCGGGCCGGGGCCGGTGACCGGTTCCTCGCCCACCGAAACGTCTCCGTGGGTGGCTTTCTCGAAGCCCGCGAGAATGCGCAGCAGCGTCGACTTACCGCAACCGCTGGCGCCGACCACACAGACGAACTCCCCGGCGGCGATATCGAGACTCACTCCGTCGACCGCGAACCCGGAGGCGGCGGAATACCGCTTCCCCAGGTTCTCGAGCACGATCCGGGCGGGCCGGTGCGGACGGCGGCGGGTGGAGTAGACCTTCATGTCATCACCTGATCCGAGAAGGGGTCATGGGAGCAGCGGTCGCCGTCCGGCGACCAGCCGTACGGCGAGCATCATGATCCGGTCGGCCGCGAACCCGGCCAGTCCGATCACGATCATGACGGCGACGATGAGGTCGGTACGCGACTGCTCGCGCGCCTGGGTGATCAGCGCACCCAGACCGACCCGGATACCGACTGTCTCGCCGACCACCAGGATCACCCAGGACAGTCCGAGCGCGATCCGCAGCCCGGAGAGGATGGTGGGTATCGCGGCCGGGAGCACCACCTTGTACAACGTCTGCGCGGGCGGTGTGCCGAGCATGGCGGCGGCCTCGAACAATCGGGCCGGGACCGCGCGGACACCGGCGATCGTATTGATCAGGATCGAGAACACCGCGGCCAGGAACACCAGGAAAATGGTGGCCCGGTCACCGAATCCGATGATCAGCAACGACAGCGGCGCCCAGGCCGTCACCGGGATCGGGCGGACCAGGTTCAGCGTCGGTTCGAGCATGCGGTGGACGAGCGGCGAGCGGCCCATCACGATTCCCAGTGGTACCGCCACCGCGGCGGCGATGGCGAAACCCTGCAGTACGCGCACCGTACTCGCGTAGAGGTGCAGCCACAGGGTGCCGCTGTAGGAGTCGTCGACGATCCCGCCCACGGCCAGATCCACGAGTCGCCGGGCGACTTCCACCGGGGTGGGCAGGAACTGCATCTGGATCCCGAACGGCAGGGTCCAGCCGCCGCCGACCCCGCGATCCCACAGCAGCAGCACCAGCAACGGCACCGGCAGCGCCCAGCAGATCGCGACGATCCGGGACCGGAGGCGGCCGCGCGACGTCGTGTTCGCCGCGATATCCGGATTCCGCGGTTCGGTGCTCTCTCCGGCGCGCACGCCCAGCGTGGTCGTCATTGCGCGGCCACCGTGTCGAGGAACTCGGTGCGGAAGACCTTCCGCATATCCGGTGCGGCCGGCAGCTGGTCGAAGTCCACCATCTGCCGGGCCAGCTCGGTCACCCGCCCGCGGAACTCGTCGTCGAGTTTCCAGCGCAACCACACATTGCCGATGGCGATATCGGTGACCGTCCGGTCCAGGCCGAAGGTTTCCACCAGTCCGGCCGCCCAGGCCGCGCGGTCGCTCTTCATGAAATCGATGGCGCGCGCGAAGGACTGTACGGCGGCGCGGGCCCGGTCGGGGTGTTGGTCGAGGAACCGGCCGTTACCGGCGACGACGATATTGGTGGCCCCGATCGGGGTCTCGTAGGGCGAGACGATCTCGTGTGCCCCGGCCTGCCGGGCCAGCGAGACGCCCATCTCCGCACTCAGGAAGGCGTCGACGCGCCCGGAGCTGTAGGCGCTCGCCATATCGGAGTAGGCCAGGTTGATCAGCTGTACGTCGGTGTCGGGGTCCAGGCCGTGCGCCCGCAGGGTGAGTTTCAGCGCGATCTCCTGCGAGGACCCCGCCGGGAATCCGATCCGTTTACCGCGCAGATCCTGCGGGGTGCGCAGCTGCGGCAACCCCACGAACCCGGACCCGCCGTCGGCCGCCGAGGCGATGATGTGCACATCCTGTTCCGCCGCGACACCGGCGAGCACGGCGGGCGCGCCGAGCACCCCGATATCGATGGCGCCCGAGACGAGCGCGTTCTTGATATCCGGCGAGTTCTCGAACAGGACGATCTCGTAGGTGGTCTGCTCCGGGGCGAAGCGCTGCATGAAATAGGGCGCGTAGAGATGCGGCTGGCCGCGCAGGGTGCCGATCCGGATCGCCCCCGGGGCGCCGCCGGCGCTGTCGGGAGTGGCGATACAGCCGGTCAGCCCCGCGACCGCAAGCAGCATGACCGCGAGGAACGCGATGAGGTGTCGGAGTCGTCGTTTCATGGTCGGTCCTCACTGTGGGTCGAGCCCCCGGCGGGTACAGCGACACTGCTGAGCGCGAGGTGGATCAAAGAGCGGTCGGTACCCGGTGCGCCGAGCAGGCACAGGCCGGACGGGGCGTCGGCACCGGACCGCAGCGGCACCGTCAGCGCGGGCAGGCCGGCGATGGATGCCAGACAGGTCAGCCGCAGGGTGCGGGCGCGGGCCTCTTCCCATACCGCCTGCCCGCCCGCGCGCCGCGGCGGCCGGGTCGCGGCGGCCGGTAGCAGCAGTACGCGAGCGCCGATCGTGGACCGCAGGGTCTGCGCGGCCGCGCGCAGGACCTCCCGGGCGACGGCCGCCTGTGCCGCGGTGACCGTCGCGGCGAAGGCGAACCGCTGGGCCACCGCGGGTTCCAGCACCCCCGGGTGCGCGCCCACCCACTTTCCGTGGTTGGCCCATGCCTCGAATGCCTGGACCGTGCGAAAGGCGGCGGGCCAACTGTCGGCCACGGGTATCTCGACCGGCTCGGCGCCCAACGACTCCGCCACCGTACCGACCGCGGCCGCGATCGCCGGGTCCGCGCACGCGCACAGAGCGGGATCGACGAGGAAGCCGGCGGGCGCGGAGGTATCGGCGTCCAGGAGACTGTCGGCGACGGCCGCCAGCGTCGTTCCCTCGCGGGTGATCCAGCCGACGGTGTCGAAGGACTGCGCCAGCGGCAGCAGGCCGGAGGTGTCCATCCGGCCGTGCGTGGTCCGGAGTCCCCACAGCCCCTGATAAGCCGCCGGGACCCGGATCGAGCCCGCGGTGTCGGTACCCAGGCCGATATCGGCCTCCCCGCGCGCCACGGCGACGGCCGGACCACTGGTGGAACCGCCGGGGATCCGGTCGGGCGCGGCCGGGTTCACCGGCATACCGGAACCACCGTTGCCGCCGGTGAGGCTGTAGGCGAACTCGTCGGTCTGCGCGATCCCGCGGATCTGCGCACCGGCGGCCAGCAGGCGTGCCACCGCGTCCGCGTGCCGGGGCGCGGCGACCTGCTCCCGCCGATACGCGGGCACTCCGGCGCCGACGCGGAATCCGGCCACCGCGTACAGGTCCTTCACCGCCACGGCCGCCCCGGACAGCGGCCCGGGCGCGGTGGCCGCCACCAGCGGCGCACCCGTCACCCGCCAGACGCTGGTGTCGAGCGCGGGTTGCGCCGCGAGTCCGGTCATCGCGCCCGCTCCAGGATCCGGCGCGCGAACGCCGACCCGGCGGGCCGGCCGAAATCGGCGCACCGCACCGCGGCGTGCACACCGCGTACCTGATCGACGGCCTGCGAGATCGTGAAATCGGCGGCGGCGCTGAGATACAGGTAGGCCTGCCGCGGGTCGGCTTCGAACAGTCCGGTCACCATCTCCACCGCGTGCGACACACACAGCTCGAGCGCGGTGTTCAGATCCGGGTGCAATCCGGTCGGGATCAGCAGTCCGTGGGCCGCGGCGAAAGGGCCGATCCGGCCGCCGAATCCCCCGGCGATCTCCGCCGCCGGCACGAGATCCAGGGTGAGCCGCGCCCGCAGCGGGGCCTCCAGTGCCGTCAGCGCCACCTCGCCGTCGCCCTGCGCGAAATGTGGGTCGCCGATGTAGAGGAGGGCTTCGGGCACCTGGACCGGGAGGAACAGAGTGGCGCCCGCGGTGAGCAGTTTGACGTCGATATTGCCGCCGTGCGCACCGGGCGGCACCGAGTTCACCCGGGTACCGGTATCGGTGGCCACGCCGATGATGCCCAGGAAGGGCGCCAGCGGAAAGGTCGCGTGCCCGGCCTTTCCGGCCGCGTCCAACGGCATCGTGGCGAACCAGCGGTCGTCGCCGGGAAGTACCCGGCAGAACTGTCCGTAGTCGCCGTCGAATCCGGCTCGCCCGCTGAGCACTCCGCGGCCGTGCCGGGTCGACACCACTCCGTAGGGCGCGCGCATGGTGAGCGCGTCGATCCGCACGGCCAGCAGATCGCCGGGTCGCGCACCGGCGACCGCGATCGGCCCGGTCACGATATGCGGCCCGGCTCCCGGGTCGCGGCCGCGGCGCGCGGCCACGGCCACGGCGTCCGCCAGCACGTCGGCGCGCTCCACGCCGTGCGCGCCGAAGTACCGCAGCGGATCCGAACCCTGGTCCTCGAGAATGCCCTCGTGACTGACGGTGTCGATCACCACCGTGCTCCCCGGTGCGACCGTGGCGACCGCGGTGTCGGTCCGGCAGGGCAGCCGGCCCCAGAAAACCCTGTCGGGTTCGGCCGGTACGTACACCGTTCCCGGGTCGATTCCGGTGTCCTGCTGCAGGACCGGAAACGCCGGGGCCGCTTCCTTCGATGCCAGCGTCGTCACGGCGCTCCTTATTGGTCCGACCACCTGATGCACCGACCATAGGAGCCGGGGCAGCCCGCTCGCGACCACCGCCGCGGAACGTAACGACCGATTTACCGGAGCGCAACAGTGCCCCTGAATACCCTGCATATTGGTAACTTTCCCGAATCACTGCGGGTACGCGGAAGGTTTCGCCGACAACTCGGTCGCGCCCCTCGTAGACTTCCGGCGAAGCAACCGAGCAAGAATTGGTCGGACCGAGTGACGTCGCACGCGCCGGCCCGGCGTCCGTGGCCGAATGCGGCCGGTGATCAGGAGGGGCCATGACCAACGCAGCGATTCCGCCGATGCGCCGCCACTCACGCAGTGTCGGCGCCGAGGTCGCCGCCCATCTGGAGAAGCTGATCATCAGCGGGGAACTGCGTGCCGGGGACCGACTTCCACCGGAACGGGAACTCGCGGCGAGTTTGCACGTCTCCCGGTCCTCGCTGCGCGAGGCGATGTTCGAACTGGAATCGAAGAAGCTGGTGCGCCGGCGGCAGGGCCGGGGCAGCACGGTGGCCGATATCTCGCCTGGGGCCTCCCGGTTGTACGGCGATCTGGCCGACCTCGATGTCGAACTCGGCTACGCCACCGAACTGCGCGATCTGGTGGAGCCGCGGATCGCCGAACTCGCCGCGCTGCGGGCCGTGGAATCCAATCTGCTCTCCCTCGACGACGTCCTGGCCCGTTCGCGGGAAACGCTGCCGCCCGACGAGTCGATGGCGCTGGATATCGAGTTCCACACCCTGCTCGCCCACGCGGCGCAGAACCCGCTGTTGGTCACGCTGTGCACGATGACCACCGAATGGACCCAGCGCACCCGGGCGCTCTCCCACCGCACCGCGCTCGGCCGCCGGATCTCGGTCCAGGGCCACGAGCTGATCTACCGGGCGGTGTCCGATCACGACGGGGCCGCGGCGGCGGCCGCCATGGAACAGCATCTGCGCGAGGTCCGCGAGATCAGCGCTTCCTGACCGAGCCGGAGCGCCCCGAGCAGGACCCGGACCGAAACACCGGCCGGGCTCACCAGTTCCGGAAAACCGACGAATCGCTGTTCACTTTCCGCTATCGTCGCCGTCGCCGGGCGATTGCCCGGCGGGGCCGGTGACGGCACGCGTCGCGGGTCCCGGCTCGGCTCGGAGGTCGGCCCCCGACCGCTTCGTTCCGTAGAGGAGCAGTATGTATCCCGGCGCGCATGTCGACGATTCCCCGGATAAACCAGCCATTATCGTTGCCGAGACCGGCGAGACGCTGACCTATCGGGAGCTCGAGGACAACTCCGTCCGGCTCGCCCGGCATCTGCACGCCGCGGGTTTGCGCCGCGGTGATCATATCGCGTTGCTCTCCGGTAACGACCCGAAGGTCTACGAGGCCTACTGGGCAGCGCTGCGATCGGGGCTTTACATCACCGCCGTGAACCGGCATCTGTCGCCGGCCGAGATCAGCTATATCGTCGACGACTGCGGCGCGAAGGCGCTGATCGCGTCCGCCGGTCTGCGCGAGGCGGCCGAGGCGATCGTCGAGCAGACGCCCGAGGTGGAGATCCGGCTGGCCTTCGGCGGCCCGGTCGAAGGCTACGAGTCTTACGAGGACGCACTCGCCGCCCAGCCTCCGCAACCACTGCCCGACCAGCCGCGCGGTGCCGATATGCTCTACTCCTCCGGCACCACCGGGCGGCCCAAGGGCATCGAACAGCCGCTCTCGGACCAGCAGGTCGGCGATCCACCCGGGGACCCCTACACCGCCGTCTTCGGCCCGCTCTACGGTTTCGACGCCGAATCGGTGTACCTGTCGCCCGCCCCGCTCTACCATGCCGCACCGCTGCGGTTCGGCGGTGTCGTCCAGGCCCTCGGCGGCACCCTGGTCGTGATGGAGCGGTTCGACGCCGAGCAGGCCCTGGCCGCGATCGAGCGCTACCGCGTCACGCACAGCCAGTGGGTTCCCACGATGTTCGTCCGGATGCTGAAACTGGACGAGGAGGTCCGTTCCCGTTACGACCTCTCCAGCCTGAGGGTCGCCGTGCACGCCGCGGCGCCCTGCGCTGTCGAGGTGAAGCGGGCGATGATCGAATGGTGGGGTCCGGTGCTCTACGAGTACTACGCCTCGACCGAGGCCAACGGCGCCACCTTCATCGACAGCGCGCAGTGGCTGCGCAAACCGGGTTCGGTCGGCCCGGCCGGTATGGGAACCATCCGGATCTGCGGCGACGACGGCGCGGAACTGCCCATCGGCGAGATCGGCACGATCTACTTCGAGCGCGAGGAACTGCCCTTCGCCTACCACAACGACCCCGCGAAGACCGAGGCGGCGATCCACCCGGACCACCCGACCTGGACCACCACCGGCGATATCGGCTACGTCGACGCGGAGGGCTTCCTGTTCCTCACCGACCGCAAGGCGTTCATGATCATCTCCGGCGGGGTGAACATCTACCCGCAGGAGATCGAGGACGCGCTCGCCCTACATCCCGCGGTGCTCGACGTCGCGGTGATCGGAATCCCCGACGAGGAGATGGGCGAATCGGTGCAGGCCGTGGTCCAACCGGCGCCGGGGGTGACCCCCGGCCCGGAACTCGCCGCGGAACTGCGCGACTACCTGCGTGAGCGCATCGCCCACTACAAGGTGCCGCGTGGTATCGACTTCGCCGACGAACTGCCGCGTACGCCGACGGGCAAGCTGGTCAAGGGCACACTCCGCGCCCAGTACAGTGTTTGATCTGCCCCGCCTCCGGCGGGGCGGGTCGGGGCCCGGCGTGCGCCTGGACCAGCCTGGGTCGGTTCACGACTCTGTCGGTGCTCAATGGCCGCCGGTCTCTGGACGGTCGGCCGCACACGCTCCAGAACCGGGGCAGGCCCGACCACGAATGCCGGCCCTCTGTAGGTGACGCGAAGTAGGTTCCCCGGCAGGCTCACGGCAAGTACCGGCCGGTGAGCACCCGGGCTTCGACGCCGTTTCGGGCCGGCACAGTGGAGCGCTCGCCGGTCCTCGGGCGGTGGCCCGCCCGCACTGACCGGGGATGTTTGTCCTGCCGCCGCCGGGAAACACGGCCGGTAGGAGGCTGTGCGATGACCAACGATGCGGAGAAACGCTGGTCCGACGACGGGAACTTCCGGCGGGCGGTGCGCTACGCGCTCATCGTGCTCGGGGTCGCGGCGCTGGTCTGCGCGGTCGCCGCCGTCTGGGCGGCGACCGGACGGTGCCGCGACGCCGACGCACTGATGTGCGACACCGCCGCCCAGACCGCCGTCCTCTTCGGGCCCGGGGTCGTCCTGCTCGCGGGCGGTATCGGGGCCTTCGTGGAAACCATCCGGGTCTGGCGACGCGGTGGGGCCTGGCCCATCTGGCAGGGTGCGGGCTGGTTCCTCTTCCTGATCACGCTGTTCTACCTGGGAATCGGCGCGAGCACCGTCCCGGCGGATTGACCGGCGACCCGCACCGCCGGGCACGTCTCCAGCCCTGGTGAGGGCAACCGCCCGGTAGCCCTGCTATCTCTACCGCACCTGTGGCAGACTTTCCACGACTGCTCGGACTACGGCCGCTCGACGACCGTGCGCGGAAGGTGATGCGGGAATTGAGATCGCGATGGACCTGATCGCCATCGAGGGCCGGGTGGCCGCGGACCGGCTCGCGGCGCGGGACCGAACTCCGGAGGCAGAACTCCAGCTGGCGACCACGCTGTGTGAGCTCGCCGCGGCCTATCTGGCCACCCAGACCGACGGTTCGGTGCGCAACCGGGTGGCCGGCGCCCTGGAGCCCGCGCAGGAAGCGGTGATGATCCGGCTGCGCTGGTTCACCTCCGGTCATGTGTCGGCGGTCTTCGCCAACGAGGTCCAGGACACGCTGCGGCTGCTGGAACAGGCCGCCCGCGCCATCGGCCACCGTGAGCTGGCGACCGCCACCATTCGCGACGCCTGCAACGCCTATACCCGGGTGGCGCACGAGTACCCGAATGCCGCGGGAGTGTGCGCGGACGGCCTGTCGAAATGCGGTGTGTGGCTGTGCCGGCTCGATCCGGGTGCGGCCGTGGTGGCCACCGACGAGGCGGTCCGGATCCGGGCCACCCTGTTCGAGGCCGACCCGGAGCAGTCCCGGAAATACCTCGCCACCCTGAACACCCTGCTGCGCACCCTGATGGTGGGCCGGCAGCGCAAACAGGCGGTGGCCATGTACCGCGAACGCTATACCGCGCTCACCACCGCGGCCATGGCGTCGCAGCTGCGGAACCTGAAGATCGAGGAAATCGGCTTCACCACGAAGACCCAGGCCGCCCTGCGGAAGCTGGAATGCCGAACCCTCGAACGCGCCGGTTACCTCACCCAACAGCAGATCCTGTACCAAAGCGCGGGGGATCTGGCCACGATCGAGGAGATCAACTGGCAGCTCGCGCTGGTCGGGCTGAAACCGCTGGTGGCCGGGGCGATGCCGGACCAGCCGGCCAAACCGGTGGAGATCGGCTCCTCGTTCGGCGCCTTGAGCGTGCTGTGCTCGGCCCCGGACGCACTGGAACAGGTACGCGACGCGCTCGTCGCCGCGTTCACGGCGGCCGGCGCCGAACCGGTGGATATCAATACCGCCTACGGTGTGGACAAAGCGCATTGGGGCACCCGGGATCCGCAGCTCAACGCCGCCACCGAACTCGGCGAGGACATCGTGCTGATCGAGCGGATGTCGGGCAGCTGGATCGCGGTGAAGAGCCTCAAATGGGAGCTGACACCGGTGGCGAAGAACCCGCTGGCGCTTGCCCTCTCGCAGCAGTGGCCGGTGATGAGTGTGACGAGCACCGAGAACCTGGCCTACGAGTTGTGCTGGTACGAGCAGGGATCGGCCACCCAGTACGCGGCGCTGGGGCGGCCCGCCGAACCGGTCGCCCTCGACACCCCGCTGGCACCGCTGGATTTCGGCAAACTCGCCGATTACGGCGCGGATTACGCCTCGGAGACCCAGATCCGTTCCGCCTTCGGTAATGCCACCATGTTCGCCAAACTCACCGAACTTCCCGCCAGTGGTATCCGGCAGGCCGCCGAGGCACAGCCGCTGGCCGGATACGGCGAACGGGTGCTGTGTTTCCGGGTCGCGGGCGCGAAACGCGCGACCGCGGCGGGCGGTGGCCCCGGGTCGCGCTCGATTCCGGAATAAGCCGTAACGCGCGGGCTCCGGTACCCGAAAAGAATGCCTGGTGAGAGTAGTAGTTTTCGAGACTGAAACGTATTGCTTTCGCTAATGTCTGGTACCGGAGTACGACGCATTGCCGGGAGACCGCAGTGCCGGGATAGTTGGGCGGTGAGCCGGCGGTGATGATGCTGTTCGCGCGCATCCCCGGGAACGAGTTGATCTACTGTGTCCAAGCGGCTGCCTCTCCCCGAATTCGCATCGGCTTCCCGTTCCGGACCGGGCCGAACGCGCGGCCGCGTCGGTATTCGGACCCGCCTGCTCGCCATTGTGCTCATCACCAGCATCACGCTGCTCACGGTCGCTGTCGCCGCCGCGGGGTATCTGGTGAAATCCGGTCGGCAGGCGCAGGACTGGGCCGATCTGGCCAGTAGCACCACCACCCCCGCCATTCTCATGGTGCAAGGTCTCGAGGAAGAGCGGCGCCTCTCGCTGTTGTATCTGGCGGGTGATCCCGGGGCCACGACCGCACTCGCGGACGCGCGGAAACGCTCCGATATCGCGCTGGCCGAGGTCACTGCCAAGGGCGACGCCGCCCAGCGACTCGACCCCGACGGATCGGCAGGCCAGATCGAGGGCTACCGCAAACTTTTCGAGGCGGTACCGAATCTGCGCGCGGCCATCGACGCGCGTGCGATTCCGAGGGAAGAGGCGTTCGGGTTCTTCAGCTCGGTGATCGACACCATCATCGGGGCCTCGGTGCTGGCGGCCCGGGTCGCGCCCGACGCCGGGGTCGGTATCGCGCTCAACTACGGTGTCGAACCCTTACGGGCGGCCGAGGCGTTGTCGAAGGCCGACACCCTCGGCGCGGTCGCGGTGACTCTCGGCGAGCTCACCGACGCGCAACTGGTCGAATTCAACCGGCAGGTCGGCGAATTCCGCGGCGAGGTGGCGTATTCCGCC
Organism: Nocardia sp. NPDC004568; assembly: GCF_040609955.1. Taxonomy (NCBI): domain Bacteria; kingdom Bacillati; phylum Actinomycetota; class Actinomycetes; order Mycobacteriales; family Nocardiaceae; genus Nocardia; species Nocardia sp. NPDC004568. The sequence continues at coordinate 72,682 of NZ_JBEXLL010000005.1, read as the reverse complement.
ACCGTGCTCAAAGGCGACCGACTGGCCCAGTTGCAGGCCCTCACCGCCTCACCCGCTTGGCAGCAGCTGATCGCCGTACAGGACGCCGTCATGCTGCGCGGCGCGGTCGCGGCCGACGAGACGGAAACCGAGGACTCCGCGACCGGGCGCACGAGTACCCGTACCGGTTCCGGCTACAGCACTGCCGACGAGTCCACCGAATCCGATACGCCGGCTCTGCCGTTGACCGTGGCGGACTGGCAGCGGGTTTCCGGTGAGGTCGTGGCCGCCCTGCTGAAGCTCTGGGAGGGCCAGAGCGCCGACGCGCACGCCATCGGTCGCGCCCAGGGGGCCGACACCGCCAACCGGTCGCTGGCCGGCGGTGCCGCGGTCCTGGGGATCACCGCGCTGGCCTTCCTGGCCGCGCTCGTACTGGCCAACCGGTTCATCGCGCGGATGCGCCGCCTGCGTGACGACACACTGGAACTCGCCGACCAGCGGCTGCCCGACATCATGCGGCGGCTCGACCGCGGCGAGAACATCGATTCGGCCGCCGAGGTCGCGCGCCTGGATTTCGGTTCCGACGAACTCGGCGAAGTGGCCGCCGCGTTCAACCGGGCGCAGGTCGCGGCGGTTTCCGCGGCGGTGGCCGAATCCAAGACCCGCGCGGGCTTCCATACCGTGTTCCTCAATATCGCCCACCGCAACCAGTTGGCCGTGCACCGCCAGCTCGCCCTGCTGGACAAGGCCGAACGCCAGGAGGAGAACGCCGACCAGCTCGAACTGCTGTTCCAGCTGGATCACCTGGCCACCCGCGCGCGCCGGCACGCCGAGAACCTCATCGTGCTCGGCGGGGAACAGTCGGGCCGTCGCTGGCGCAATCCGGTACCGCTGTGGGAACTCGTCCGCGGTGCGGTCGCGGAGAGCCTGGACTACACCAGGATCCACACCGGCCGCTTACCCGATGTGCTGATCGCCGGTAAAGCCGTCGCCGACCTGATCCATCTGCTCGCGGAACTGATGGACAATGCCACGGCGTTCTCGCCACCGGAGTCCCAGGTCGAGGTCTCGGCATCGGTCGTCGGCCGCGGAGTCGCGGTCGAGGTCGCCGATCAGGGGCTCGGGATGACCGCGGCGGAGATCGCCGAACGCAACGAACTGCTCGCCGAACCGCCGGATTTCGGCGTGGCGGCGCTCACCGGCGATACCCGTCTCGGTCTCTTCGTGGTGGCCACCCTGGCGGCCCGCCACGGTGTGACGGTACGTCTGACGGATTCGGTGTACGGCGGTATCAAAGCGATCGCGCTGATCCCCACCGCGCTCACCGAGTCCGGTGGCCCGGCCCGAGCCGCGCGTCCGGCCCTCGAGCCCGTGGCCGCGGCCCACGTGACCTCCGCCGACGTGCCCGCCGCGCCCACCGCCGCCGCCCCGCACGGGCGCGCCGATTCGCCTCCGGTGACCGTGATCTCACAGCCCCGCCCGGACGAGGGTCCCCGCCCGGTCCTGCCACGTCGGCAGCGGCAGTCCGCCGAGGCGGATACCGGAGTCATCCCGGTCGTCGACCTGCCGCGCACCCGGACCCCCGAGCAGGCCCGGAACCTGATGTCCGCCATCGAGAGCGGCTCCCGGTCCGGCCGTCGGCCCGATACCGACCCGACCACAACCGATCACACTCCAGAAGAAGGCGACGATGACCACTCCCCCGCGCACTGACCTGAGCTGGCTGCTGGAAGAGCTGGTGAGCGGGTTGCCGGACGCCGAATCGGCGGTCCTGCTGTCCACCGACGGCCTGTTGATGGGCCATTCGGCGGGGCTGGAGCGCACCGAGGCGGAACGGTTCGCCGCGATGGCGTCGGCGTTCCACAGCCTGGCCCGCAGCGCCGGAAGCCATTTCGAGGCCGGCGGCGTGTGCCAGACCGTGGTCGAGCTCGACCGGGCCGTCCTGTTCATCACCGCTGCGGGCAGCAACGCCTGCCTCGCACTGCTGGCCGGCGATTCTGCCAATATGGGCATGGTCGCGTTCGAGATGAACCGAACCGTCCAGCGGGTCGGCAGCCACCTGGCCGTCGACTCGCGCCCGCGGCACAGCGGTGCGAGACAGCCGTGACCGGGCCGCGCGAACCCTGGGAGGAAGAGGAAGCCGGTCCGGTCGCACGGCTGTACGCGATGACCGGCGGCCGGGGACGCACCGCGCGCACCGAACTCACCCTCGACACCATGGTGGTCGACGTCGGCGCCGGCTTCGCGCCACGACGGACCGATCCCGAATACGTCGATATCGTCCGGTTCTGCCGGGTTCCGCAATCGGTGGCGGAGGTCTCGGCACAGTTGCGGATCCCGCTGGCCATGACCAAAGTGCTCGTCGGCGATCTGATCGACGACGGCCGGCTGGCGGTGCGGGCTCCGGCCGAGAGCACCGACAGCGCGCCCGATCTCGGTCTCCTGCGGACCATCGCGAACAGTCTGCGGGGTGGTTGAGACCGGATCCTGCGAGCACCGCGGCCCGGACCTGCGCACCCGGGTTCCGAACGATCGGCCGCCAACTTCTCGGCGGCTTCTGTAGCCACGCTCACACCGATACCCCGAGCCCCGCTCGGTGAGACCGGTCTCCGAAACGCGCCCGGCTTTCGCTATGGTCTGGACGAGACTGTTGCATTGCCGGAGAACGGCAATGCCGAGAACATTGGGTGACGCGCCGGTCACCGCGGTGTCGCACTGGCGCACGCCCGGAACGGGTTGATCTATCGTGGCTGTCCGGCGGCATCTACCCGAATCACTGGTGCGGGCGTTCCGTTCCGGCGCAGACGCGACTCGCGGCCGGCTGGGCATCCGTGCCCGCCTGTTGTCGATCGTGCTGATCACCAGCGTCACCCTGGTCGTCGTCGGCGTCGGCGCCGCCGCGTATCTGGTGAAATCCAGTGTCGCCTCGACGATCTGGGCAAATCTGATCAGCGGTACGACCACACCGGTGATCTCGATGGTGCAGACCTTCGAAGAGGAACGCCGGCTGTCGCTGCTGTATCTGGCCGGCGATCCGACTGCCGCCGAGCGTCTGGTCGACGCGCGGAAGCGTTCCGATATCGCCCTCGCCGCGGTGATCGCCAAGGGCGAGGCGGCCCAGCGCCTGAACCCGGACGGATCGGCCGCCGATCTCGAGACCTTCCGCCCGCTCTACAACCGGGTACCCGGCGTGCGCACCGCGATCGACTCCCGCGCGATGCCGCACGCCGAAGCGTTCGAATTCTTCAGCACCGTGATCGGCACGATCCCCAAGGCCGCGTTGGTCGCGGCCCGGGTGGCGCCCGATGCCGAACTAGGTATCGCCCTCGGCTACGGCGTCGAACCGCTGCGTGCCGCCGAGGCACTCTCCCAGGCCGACACCCTCGGTGGCGTCGCCCTCGCCCGCGGGGAACTCACCGCCGCGGAGTTGCTCGAATTCACCCGCTACACCGGCGCAGTCCGCTCGCAGGTGGCCTATTCGGCCACGGTCCTGACCGGTCCGCGCCTCGCACAGCTGCGAGCCATCACCGATTCACCCGAGTGGCAGCAGGTGACCGCTATGCAGGACGCGGTCATCCTGCGCGGTCCCGTCCCCGCCGGGGACGCCACCGCGGACGGCTCCGATTCCGGCTACGATACCGAGCGGCCCGTAGCCACCGAGACCGTTCCGCTGCCGATGTCCGTGCCCGAGTGGCAGGATGCCTCGGTGCGGGTGAGTGCGGCCCTGTTGAGCCTGTGGGAGAACCAGAGTCGCGACGCCCACGCCATCGCCCGGTCCGAGGGCACCGACACCGCGGGGCTCTCGCTGGCCGGCGGTATCGCGGTGCTGGTCGTGACCGCGGTCGCGCTGCTGGCCGCGCTCATCGGCGCGAACCGGTTCATCGCCCGGATGCGCCGCCTGCGCGACGATACCCTGGAACTGGCGGATGTCCGTCTGCCCGATCTCATGCGCCGCCTCGACGACGGGGCGGAGATCGATACCGCCGCGGAGGTGGCACACCTGGACTTCGGCACCGACGAGCTCGGCGAAGTGGCCGACGCGTTCAACCGGGCGCAGGTGGCGGCGGTTTCCGCCGCCGTGGCCGAGGCCCAGACCCGAGCGGGTTTCCGCACGGTCTTCCTCAATATCGCCCACCGCAACCAGTTGGCCGTACACCGTCAGCTCGCCCTGCTGGACAAGGCCGAACGGCAAGAGGAGAACGCCGACCAGCTCGAGCTCCTCTTCGAACTCGACCACCTGGCCACCCGCGCGCGCCGGCACGCCGAGAACCTCATCGTGCTCGGGGGTGAGCAGCCGGGCCGCCGCTGGCGCAAACCGGTTCCGCTGTGGGACCTGATCCGGGGCGCCGCGGCCGAGAGCCAGGACTACACCCGTATCCACACCGGCCAGATACCCGATCTGAAGATCACCGGACCGGCCACCGCCGACCTCATCCATCTGCTCGCGGAGCTGATGGAAAACGCCACGACCTTCTCACCGCCGGAATCCCGCGTCGAGGTGTCGGCCGCCGTCGTCGGCCGCGGCGTAGCGGTCGAGGTGGCCGACCGCGGTCTGGGAATGTCTGCGGAGGAGATCACCGAGCGCAACGGACTGCTGGCCGAACCACCGGATTTCGGGGTGGCGGCGCTCACCGGGGAGACCCGGCTGGGCCTGTTCGTGGTGGCCACCCTGGCGACCCGACACGGTGTCTCGGTGCGGCTGGCGGATTCGGTCTACGGCGGGATCAAGGCCGTGGTGGTGATCCCGGCCGCGCTCATCGAAACCGGGGGCTCCACCGAACCACCCGCCGAGCCCGCCTACGCCGCGGCGACCACCGCCGCTCCGCACGCCACCGCGCCCGCCGACAACGCCGCCCCGCGACCGCAGACCGGCTCCGCGCCGCCGGTCGCCCCCGCACCCGGCGCCCGTCCCGCGCTCCCGCGCCGACGTCGGCAACAGGCCGAACCGGAGGCCACGGAAACGCCGGTCGCCGAGGAGGCCCCCCGGGCGCGCACACCGGAACAGGCTCGCAATCTGATGGCCGCCATCGAAGGCGGCACCCGGTCCGGACGCCATCCGCGTCCCGATCCGACCGCAGCCGATCGGCCCCGACAGGAAGGCGACGATGACAACACCTCCGCGCACTGACCTGAGCTGGCTGCTGGAAGAGCTGGTGAGCGGGTTGCCGGACGCCGAGTCCGCGGTCCTGCTGTCCACCGACGGCCTGTTGATGGGACGCTCGGCGGGGCTGGAGCGCACCGAGGCGGAACGGTTCGCCGCGATGGCGTCGGCGTTCCACAGCCTGGCCCGCAGCGCCGGAAGCCATTTCGAGGCCGGCGGCGTGTGCCAGACCGTGGTCGAGCTCGACCGGGCCGTCCTGTTCATCACCGCCGCGGGCAGCAACGCCTGCCTCGCACTGCTGGCCGGCGATTCCGCCAATATGGGCATGGTCGCGTTCGAGATGAACCGAACCGTCCAGCGGGTCGGCAGCCACCTGGCCGTCGACTCGCGCCCGCACCCGAACGGCGCGCCGCAGCCGTGAGCGGCCCGCACGAAGACGACTGGGACGCGGAGGACGCCGGTCCCGTCGTACGCCTCTACGCGGTGACCCGGGGACGCGGCCGCACTTCGCGCGGCGATCTCACCCTGGACACCATGGTGGTCGACGCCTCGCCCGGGCTGGCCTCACGGCGGACCGAACCGGAATACGTCGATATCGTCCGGCTGTGCCGGGTCCCGCAATCGGTCGCGGAGGTATCGGCGCAACTGCACGTTCCGCTCGCACTGACCAAGGTCCTCATAGGCGACCTCGTCGACGACGGCCGCCTGCGGGTCCGTGCCCCGGCCGAGACCGGCGACACCGCCGATCTCGGCCTCCTACGGACCATCGCGAACAGTCTGCGCGGCGGCTGAGCCGAGACGATCAGGTCAGCCGGGCGGCCAGCCGTTTCGCGTTCATATGGGCGATCGCCTCGATCGACACCATCGGGTTGACCCCGGAGGACGTCGGGAAGCAGGACGCGTCGGCGACCACGATGTTCTTCACATCCCAGGTGGCGCCGTCCGGGTCGGTCGCCGAGAGCTCCGGCGAACCGCCCATCCGCGCCGACCCCATGATGTGCAGGGCGCCGAGCGCGCAGTGCCCGGGCCCGTAGCCCGCGGCCCGGCAGGCGGCGGAGAACTCCGCGTGCGATCCCCGGACACCGGGTTCGTAGGAGATCCCGGCCTGGTGCCCGGAGAAGATGCGCCGGGCCCCGGCGGCTTCGAGGATGCTCGCCGCGCCCTCGATCCCGGTGTGCAGATGTCCGGCGTCGTAGCCGGAGATGCGGTAGTCGACGGTGGGGTGTCCGTCGCGGTCCACCTTCACCACTCCGGAATCACGATCGCGGGTGATGATGCCGATCGCGTTCGAGCGGCCGAAATCCAGCATATTCGTCCGGTGGTTCGCGGCGCCGCGCCAGCTCATGAACCCGGTCGACAACCCGGGATGCAGCGGCCCGGTCTCGTAGATGACGCCGTACCCGTTGCCGTCGAGGTCCGCGTGCCGGCGGCAGATACGGGTCTGCAATCCCCCTTCCCAGGGCCGGATCTCCTCGTCGAACACCCCGAACACCGCCGCGGCCGGATGCAGCCGCAGATAACGGCCGATGTTCTTGTTCGCCAGGCCCGAGCGCTGCAGCAGCGCCGGGGTCTGGATCGCGCCGGCCGCGACGACCACGGCCCGGGCCCGGATCTCGAAGTCGATACCCGTCGTGGTGCGCACCGATACCGATTCGGCCTGACCGGCGCGGACCGCGATCCGTCGCACATCGGCGTCCACGATCAACCGCGCACCCCGCGCGGCGGCATCGGCCAGCCATGTCTTGGTGACCGACTGTTTGGCTCCCACCCGGCAGCCGTTGCCGCACCGGCCGCATTCCACTCCGGCGTCGCAGGCGTCGGTCACATTGCGCGGCAGCGGGTCCACTGCCCAGCCCAGCGCCCCGGCCCCGCGTTCCAGCACTCCGTCGCGCGCCGAGAGGATCGAGCGGCGCTCGTTCACCCCGAGCCGGCGCACCACCGCGTCCAGTGATTCGCTGAACTCCGCCTCGCCGAACTGCTTCGCGCCGATCTCGGCCCACTCCTCGCGCACCCCGTCCGGGGTGGGCAGCGAGGTACTCCAGTTGACGACGGTCCCACCGCCCAGACACGTCCCCGCGACCAGTGTGATCTGCCCTTCGGCCGAGGCCGACGGGCCCGGGGCGTACAGCTGCTGCAACCCCGCGAGTTCCCCCGCGCCGAAATCCTTGTCGTCGTAGTAACCGCCGCGTTCGACGACGATCACATCGAGTCCCGCTTCGGCGAGCACGGCGGCCGCCGTACCACCGCCCGCGCCCGAGCCCACGATCACCACATCACAGGTGAGCGTGCCGGGTTCGGTGATCCGCTGCGGCGCCAGCGCGGGCCGTGGGGCGGTCGGCAGCGGGCCGGGCGGCCCGGGGTAGCCGATCTCCTTCCACAGCGGGTGGAACCCGGTGGGTCCCGGCGTCACGTTGTAGGCGAGCAGCGACGCCTGTTTCAAGGCCTGGAAAACAGCCCGGACCGCGCCGATCCGGGAGTCACCGAGCCGCAGCAGTGCCCGCTCGCGCTGCTCCTGTGACAGCTTCGAGAATCGCCGCGGCCCCCGCCCGGTGAGCAGACCGGTCACCGGGGAATCCCATACGTCCAGCAGCGTCGCCAGCTGCTTGCCCTCGGCCTCCCGAGGATTGCGCCCCAGCAATTCGAATACGGTGTCCACGGCACCGATTTCGGTCGCCGAGGGCAATGTGAGACCGTCCCCGGGTACGAACGTGTCGCAGATCGTCCCGAGCGCGGCACGCTGCTTGGCAGTCGCCTTCATACCTATCCGCCTTTCAGATTGCCGAAGTTCTATCACGGAGCGTGAATCACCGCTCACAAAAGCCAATAGAATCCGGCGTGAATACGGCAAATATCCCAGAACTCGGATTCACTTCGACCGGTGGAGCGGCCACGGCCGATCGCTCCCGAGGAACGTACGGCCGGCCGGGCGACGAGCAGGTCCACCCGGCCGGTCCAGACCCCCGCTCGTCAGTGCGGGTCGGCGAGCCGGGCGAGCACGATACCGGCGACGATCATCGACAGTGCCAGCGCCCGGCCCACGCTCAGCGGATCGTTGTGCACGATCACGCCGAGACCGATGGCACCGAGTGCGCCGATACCGGTGAATACGGCGTAGGCGGTGCCGACGGGCAGGGTGCGCATCGCATACGAGAGCAGGTACACCGCGACAGCGGCGAGCACGAAGCACAGCAGTGTGGGCAGCGGCCGGGTGAAGTTCTGCGTCGGTTTGATGCTCTGCGACCAGGCGATCTCGACCACTCCCGCGAACACGAGTACCAGCCAGCTCATCTCAGTACCCCTTACCGAGCCTACGGGCGGTGTCGAGGGCGCGCGCGTACGACGCATCGTGCTCACCGCGCAACCGAGACAGCGCCGGGATGTTCGAGACGCCAGGAGTCGGCGAACGCCGCGCTCAGCTCCCGGCTGATCGAACGGGTGCGTGGGCTCGCGTCCAGGTGCAGAAGAGTGGACATGATGAAACCTCCAGATAAGTGGACACTGCATCCACTTAGTGGATCATAGAACCAACTGGACACAATGTCCACTTACTGCGTTAGGGTGCTGGCATGGATATCCGCGTCGACCTGCTCACGGCACCGGCAGCCGGTGGCGGCGAACGAGCGGACGCAGCGCGCAATCGGGCCAAGATCCTCGCCGCGGCGGCCGAACTGTTCACCCTCCGCGATCCACGCGCGGTGACCATGGACGACATCGCGAAGGCGGCAGGCGTGGGGCGCGGCACGCTCTATCGCCGCTATCCGGATATCGGCGCCATCGCGACAGCCCTGCTGGACGACCATGAACGAGAGCTCCAGGAGCAGTTGCTCGGCGGAGCGCCACCATTGGGTCCCGGCGCACCTCCGGCGGAGCGATTGGCCGCCTTCTACGCGGCCATGATCCGACTGCTCGACGCGCACGCCGATCTCGTACTGGGTGCGGAGGCCGGTGGCGCACGGTTCGCCACCGGCGCGTACGGGTTCTGGTCGGCCCATGTCCGGGCGCTGCTGGTGGCGGCGGGGGTGGCGCGACCCGATCCGCTCGTCGACGTCCTACTCGCCCCGGTGGCCGTGGAGGTCTATCGGCATCAACGGGAGCGAGGCATCGATTCCGAGCAGATCACAAGCGCGCTCGCCGAACTCGCCCACGCCGTCGTCGCGACCGCGGCCGACTGATCCGCGTGCCCGTCGGCCGCACAGGATCTCACCGTCCAGACTCACGAGTGCCGTGCGCCGAGGACGGGCGGCACCGGTCGACGGTGGCGGCCGGAAGGGCCCGCTCCTCAGAACAGCGTCATGGGTTCGGCGTCCGCCGGGTCCGGCAAGAGCTCGAGTTCGGGCACCAGCGCACGGACCTCGTCGTGGAACCGGCGCGCGAGATCTCGGGACGAAGCGTTGTCCGGCGTGTGCAGGAACACCGTCGGCGACCGACCCTCGCGTAGCCATTCCGCGGTCCGCTCGACCCAGGGCCGCCAGCCCGCGACCGTGACCGCGTGGTCGTCGCGACCGTGGTATCGGACGATCGGCGCGTCCGTCAGCGCCGTCATCCGGCGGGGCAGCCGGGGTTTCTTGGATCGGGCCTCGAATTCGGCCGGACTCGCGGCGGGCGCGGCGAACAGCACGGTGGTGTCGAACGGCACCCATTCGGCGCCGACCCGGCCCAGAACTCGCTCGAGTTGCGCGGCGGCGCTCTCGTCGGTGAAGAACTCCGGATGCCGCACCTCCACCGCGAGCAGCAGCTCCGCGGGCAGCCCACGGAAGAACATCGCCAGCGCACCCAGGTCCGCCGGCCCGAACGAGGACGGCAGCTGCACCCACAGCGCATGCAGCCGGGTCCCGAGCGGCTCCATCGTGTCCAGGAACTGCCGCAGTTCGGCGTCCACCCCGGACAGCCGGCGCTCATGGGTGAGGGTTTTCGGCAGTTTGATCACGAACCGGAAATCGGGATCGGTCTGGTTCGCCCAGTTCTCCACCGTCCGCCGCGCCGGGACCGCGTAGAACGTCGTATTGCCCTCCACCGCGTTGCACCACCGCGCGTATCCGCGCAGTTTGTCACCGCGCACCGGCCACGCGGTATGCGTCCACATGGCACAGCCGACGTGCAGCTTCAACGCTTCAGCCCGTGCATCCCCGCGACGATCTTCTCGATCACCGGCGCGGGCGCCAACCGCCGCAACAGGAAGACGATCGGCGCGCGGCTCCCCCGGGCGTACAGCGGTTTCGGCCGGTCCGCCTCGATCGCCCGCAGAATCGTCTCGGCCACCTGCTCCGGCGATATCCCGGCCCGCTCGTTGCGATCCAGATGGGTGATCATCGTGTCGAAATCGCCCGCGTACACCGAGTCCGGCGCAATGTACTTCGTGCGCCGCTCCCCGATCCCGGTCGCGATGGAGCCCGGCTCCACGGTGGTTATCCACACCCCGAACGGCGCCGTCTCCAGTCGCGCCGCATCCGCGAACCCTTTGATCGCCGCCTTGGCCGCCACATACGACGACCGATACGCCAGCGGGAAGCTGGCCAGCATCGACCCCACCATGACGATTCGCCCGTAACCCCGCTCCCGCATCCCCGGAAGTACCAGTTGCGCCAGCCGGACGGCCCCGAAAACATTCAGCTGGAACAGCCGCTCGATCGCCTCGATCGGCAGCTCCTCGAGCGGCCCCGACTGACTCTCCCCCGCATTGTTGACCAGCACATCCACCGGCCCGAGGTCGGCGCCGAACCCCTCGATCCCGGCCTGATCGGTCAGATCGAGCGCGCGATAGTCCACCCCCGCCACCCGCGCCGAGTCGGCGATCGTCTCCGGATTCCGGCTGGTACCGATCACCCGGTACCCCCGCCGTACCAGCAGCGCGGCAGTCGCCCGGCCGATTCCCGAGGACGCTCCGGTCACCAGCGCGGTCTTGGTCATACGACACCTATCCTCGACGGTTCGTGGTCACCCGGGCGGCACCACCCGATCCGCCAATCTAACGGACACGCGCGCAGCGTGGGAGGGTGCCGCCGACGCCCGGAACCAGCCCGGCGCCGGAGCGGGCGGGCTCTGGTACGCGACCGCAGCTGATCGACCGCAAGCCCGCGGAAGGTGTTCACCGGCGCTCGGGCAACGGTGAATCGCGCGTGACGCCGCCGGTACGACAGGCCGTGTCCAATAGGCTGGCGACTGTCCGTGGGTGCCAGGAGAGGATCGCATCGTGCAGAGTGAATTGTTCGCCGCCGAGAACACGGCGCAGCCCGCGACCGCCCCCGGCCTGACCGCGCAGAGCGCCAAATCCCTGAAATACGCGGTGAACGGTGAATGCCTCGCCCGGCAGGGCTCCATGATCGCCTTCCGCGGCGACCTGCGGTTCGAGAAGAAGGGCCAGGGTGTCGGCAAGTTCCTGCAGCGCGCACTGACCGGAGAAGGCGTGCCGCTGATGACGGTCCGCGGGCACGGCGAGGCCTGGTTCGCGCATTTCGACCGCAACTGTTTCACCGTCGACCTCGCCCCGGGCGACGCCCTGACCCTCAACGGCCGCAATGTCCTGGTGTTCGATGCGAGCCTGCACTACGACATCCGCATGGTGCAGGGCGTCGGGATGGCCGGCGGCGGGCTGTTCAACTGTGTGTTCTCCGGGCAGGGGCGCCTCGGTCTGGTCTGCGCGGGAACGCCGATCATCATCCCGGTGCACCCGCAGGCCCCTGTTTTCGTCGATACCGACGCCGTGGTCGGTTGGAGCGCGAACCTGCAGACCTCGCTGAACCGGTCCCAGTCTTTCGGGTCGATGGTGCGCGGCGGGTCCGGGGAAGCGTTCCAGCTGCGGCTCGACGGTGAGGGTTTCGTCATCGTCCAGCCCAGCGAAGCCTGACCGCTGCCCGGCCGCCTCCACGGTCACGGCTCCGACGCGGACCGCAGTCGCAACAGGTGTGGATGGTTGGCATCGTCGAGTGCCAACGCCGCCGTCCACAGCGAGACATCCAGACCGGTGGTGATGCGCCAACGATCCGGCGTGGTCGCGGGCAGGTGGATACGCACCGGGCCCAGTTCCCTCAGGTGCCGCCCGACCACGGCCCACCACTGCCGGCCCCGCGCGTCGGCGATCGCGGCCACGATCAGGTCGTCGACGCCGGGTAGTTGTCCGGCCGCGGCACGGACCTGCTCGGGAATGTGCCGGTTCTCCGGTCGATCGGTGAGCTGATCGGCGCAGACGACGAACACCAGACCGAATCCGAACATGCCCGGCCCGAGCAGCCGGCGCAGATCCGCCGCGCGCAGATGGATGGGATTGGCCTCGCCCGCACCACGCTCACCGGCAAGATCCACAGCGGCGCATTCCGCGTCGATGGCGTGGCCGTCGAAACGGAACCCGTACAGCATCGGCATCAACGCGGTGGGCAGCGACAGCAGGTAGCGGGCGGTGATCTCGTCGACCGACTCCGGGTCGGGATAGCGGATCAGGGTCATCCGTGGACCGCCGCGGCGAGCCGGGACCACAGATCATGCCGGACGGCGTCCCACAGCGACCCCAGCTCGGGGCAACGCTCGCGCATCTCCGCCAGATCCGGCGCCCCCGCGACCGGTATCCGGCTACCGCGAGCATCACGCACCTCGATGATCCGGACACAATCACGGTCGAGCCACCACACCACACGCCGGCCGCCGGACTCGGTACAGCGCACTGCCCGCGGCACACCGATCAGCGCCGGGCGCCGCTCGGCACCCACCTCGGAGAGCCCCCGCGCTCGTACCGCGCGGTGCGCGGACTCCTCGTGATCCTGTCGTCCCGCGCTGGTCAGCGGGCTTCCGTGTTGCTCGGCCATGTGGTTATGTTGCTGCCCGCACGCCGCGACCGTACGGCTAGAGGACACAGCAGAATTCAGCTCATCCGTACAGCCAGACAACAGTCCGGTCGACCGAGCGGCGTTGTCCGGAACGGACCGCCACCTGGGCCGTTCCGGACCGATCTGGGGAAGGGGAACAATGCCGACACACGATCAACCCGGTTCGACACTCCCGCGCCGGCAACTCGGTCGAGCCCTGCGGGAAGCGCGTGAGGGGGTGGGGTTCACTCTCGAACAAGCGGCCCGGGAGATGGAGATGAGCAAAACGGCGCTCATCCGATTGGAGAAGGGACACAACGAGAAGGTCCGGGTTCGGGATGTGGAGGGGTTCGGGAGGTTGTACGAACTCGACGAAAATCGGATCGACGCGCTGAAAGCACTCGCCGAACAGACGTCGACCAGGTCTTGGTGGCAACACACGCGGCTCCTGATCAGGCCGGGGTTCGATACGTACCTCGGCCTGGAGGCGGGAGCCGATCAGCTGCGTATCTATCAGCCGCTGATGGTCCCGGGACTTCTACAGATCGCCGAATACGCCAGAGCTGTCGAGCGAACGCATCCGAACACACCGGCCGATAAGCTCGAGGATCCTGAGCGACGTGTGGAACTGCGGTTGCGGCGCACTGCAATGCTGACGAGGCAGCGCAACCCGACAACAGCCGAATTCATCGTCCACGAAGGGGCGCTCCACACTGCGGTGGGCTCGCCTACGGTAATGGCCGCGCAATGCCGTCACATGGCCGATATGGGCACCCGCGCGAACATCACGGTACGGATCCTTCCGTTCATCGCCGGGTTCCCCGGAGACTGGAACCCCGTGCTGCCCTACATCATCCTCGACTTCCCGGCCGGCAGCCGAGAATTCGGCGCCGAGCCGCCCGTCGTTCATACCGAAACTACGATAGGGACAATGTTTTTCGAGGAGCCTGCAGATGTGGAACTCTACCGCCACATCCATCAGTCCCTCCAGAACGCCGCACTACCTGCACAGGCGTCCAGAGACCTGCTCCGGCAGGTAGCAAGGAGATACGAACGGTGAGTGGTGACGACTTATCCGGCACCGAATGGTTCAAGTCGTCCCACAGCGGTACGCATGGAGAATGCGTAGAGGTGGCTTGGCTCGATAGCGGGCGCGTCGGGGTCCGAGACTCCAAAAGCGCCGACGGGCCGACGCTGACCTTTGCGCCGCGGGCATGGGCGGCGTTCTTGTCCGGCCTGCGGGGATGAGGGCACGTGCGCACATAGTCAGCATCGCGCGGAACGGTGGGCTCGGCCGCTCACCATCGTGACGGGGTGGGACTACACGGCTATCGAATAATGGCGCGCCACCCCGCCACTCGGCGTCATCGCAGGCCAAGTGCCCACCATGTTTGCGGTGTCGGGTGAGAGAGCGACCCGGTATGGTGAGTTCGGGTCCGTGTGGAAGGTTCACACGTCGTCGCAGGAGGGGCATGCACACCGCCGATATGCGCAGGGCAGGGATTGTGGGTCACGCAGCACTTACGGTGGCAGTGACGTGCTTGGCAGCCGGGTGCGGTATGACCGTTGAGGGCGAGCCCGCACAGGGGCAGCCCGCCAGCGGCGGGCAGGCTTCCGTCGAATGGAATCCGTGCTCACAACTGTCGGAAGAGGCATTGCGAGCCGCCGGAGCCGATCCTTCGGAGAAGACCACAGCTTACGATGCACCAGGTGACCAAGCGCTGTTCCGGGTCTGCGCCTGGGATTCACTCAACGGTCTCTATCATGTTGGTGTCGGTTCGACCACTCTCACCCAAGACGAGTGGTATGACAATTCCGAAGTAACCGGCGTCAACCCGCGACAGATCAACAGTAGATCTGGGTTGACCTTCTATCCCGATGACGGCGATCATCCTATCCGCCAGTGCTACGTCGCCTTGCCGACGGCAGGCGGGTCCCTTTTCATCAACGTCGACTGGCAATACAGCCAGCGCAGTTCGCTGCCGGAGTCTCCACCATGTGGGTTGGCGGTTGAGACTGCGCAAAAACTCGAGCCCTTCCTTCCGAAGTAAGAACTCCACGAGGGACAGACTCGGTCATATCGGCATCCAGGAAACGGGGGAGAGGACACCGTGGCACAGCAGGAGCAAGACATCGCGCAGGTCGCAATCCTGCAGCAGTGGCAAAACTTGAAAACCCAGGCCGAGAGTGGTCAGTTGCACATGGATACAGCGATCGTGGACAAACTCAAAGTGCGTTGTGACACCTTCATCGGCGACCTGGAGGACATGCTGAGCCAGGCCGGCTTCCTCTCCACGCTTTCTGGCTTTGGCACATTGAAATCTGCGGAATCCCTGCAAAAAAAGTTCGTCGCCAAGGCTGTACAAGACACTGATTCGGCTTCCAACCGGCTGAAGACCGCAATAGACATAGTGACACTGATGAAGGAGACCTTCGAGCTCTCCGCAGGTCGGGTCCTGGAATCCGACACCTCCACATCGAATGCGCTGGGTAATACAGGATCCGGAGCCTAGCAATGTCCAGTCTCTCGCAATGGCTCGATTCGATTCTCGATGGGTCGAACCAAGCAACGAAGAACAAGTCTGACGACACGAGCCGGGCCGAGGCCCAGGACGCTACGTGGAGTCAAGACCGCACAGCCTTCGGCGGGGAATGGTCCGGCCTGGTCAGTGAGTTCGGCGGTCAGTTCGCACCGCCCGCCATCCTGGAGAAAGATGGCTTCCCGGCCATGACCCATCAGCAGATTTGGGATGCGCTGGAATCCGTCAGTCCTACCACCATCAACGACTTCGCCACTGCCTGGCGCAACCTGACCGACAAAGCCCGCACCGCGAACAAAGAATTCCTCGACGGTGTCAACGCCGACCTGGAAGCCGGCTGGAACGGCCAGTCCGGCACGGCCGCCGTGAACGGCGTACGCGAGTTCAGCACCTCGTTCAATTCCTTGGCCGCGAGCTTCCAGATGGTGGCCCACGGTCTGGACCTGATGGAAGGCCATCTCGCCCAGGCCAAAGCTTCCGTCGGCAAACCCGACGATGTCACCCTCGGCGACAAGCTGATCAACTCCCTACCGTTCGGCGACACCTTCAAAAGCCCTCAGTACCGCGCCGATGAAGCCCAGGAAACCGCCCGTTGGGTGATGACCACCTATTACGAGCCCGGCGCCACCGATGTGGACAGCAAAACCCCCGTGCTGCCCGAGCCGAAGAAGACCGTCGACGACGGTAGCGACCCGCCGCAGCAGCCCGTGCCGCCGACCGGCGGGCCGTCGCAGACGGCGGGGCCGACCACGCAGCCGCAGGACACCACCATCACCGACGACGGCACGCAGACCGAGGACGGCACCCAGGATCCGTCGACCGGGCCGGAGGATCCGCAGGACACCGAGCCGCAGAGCACGATCCCGCAGTCGACCACGCCGGAGACGCCGACCTCCCCCGCGCTCACCACCGGCGCCCCGGCAGGCACCACACCGGGCAGCCCGTCGGGGACGCCGTCCGGCTCTCCGTCCGGTGCGCCGCAGACCACCACCCCGTTCGTACCGGGGCAGACTGTGCAGGGCGCGCCGAAGACCACCACCGGGGGGCCGGCCGCGGCCTCGACCGCTGCCTCCACTCGTGCCGGGCGCGGGGGTATGCCGGGCATGATGTCGCCGGGGGCGCGCGGCGCCAAGGGTGACGAGGACGATGAGCACAAGACACCGGACTACCTGGTGTACGACCGGGGCAGTGAACTGCTCGGCACCCAGCCGCCGGCGCTGCCGCCGGGTGGAGTGATCGGCGGGTGAACGATCCACAGTGGCGCCTGGACGGGGAGATGTTCTCGCAGGCCGTCCGGGCGTTCGGCCGGGACCGGCTGCCCTACCCGATCCGGGTGCTGCCGCTCGGGCCCACCGAGCCGCCACCGACACTCGACGAATACGAGCGGTTCCGCTCGGCCGCGGCGCAGCGGCTGGCCGCGATCGCGGACAAACGGTTGTTCCACGCGCTGGAGACCCTGCTGGAACCGCAGGTGCGCATCGAAGTCCACGGTATCTACGACCGCGGATTCGACCGGGTGGTGCGTATGCACGCGGGGGTGGCCGGGCAGTCCGCCACGCTCGCCGTCCAGGCCTCGGGGCCGACGAAGGAGTACGGCGGCGACGTGCTGCTGCACACCCTGCCGGCTCGGCAGCTGGCGGCCCGGCTCGTCGCGTACCTGCCGCGCTGTGCCGCCGGCGGTTACCGCACGGTCCACGGTGCGCGGGCGGATATCGGGAAGGTCGAGTACTCCCGCCATCCCACCCGGATATCGCGAACCGAGGAGATCAATCGGATCATCCGGCGCCCGCGGTCCGGTATCGGCGAGATCGGGGTGTTCGCGGGCCCGGCGATCGACTCCCGGCCCACCGGTAATCCGCACGGTTTCCACTGGATGGACTATCTGCCGCAGGACGGCCGCTATCTGCTGATCAACCACACGACAGAGGAATTCACCCTCACACCGGGCCCACCCGAGGAGATCACCCGGCGACTCCAGCAGGCTGTCGCCACCGTCCGGCCGACCGCTGCGTCATCGCCCGGTGTCCGCCGCGACCCGGCCTGGGACGATGCCGACGACGACTACTACCGGCAACGAAATGAGCGCGGCCGGCCGACCTGACCGGTCCTGTCGCGAAACATCGGAGCTTCACATCGGTCGCGCGCGGCGGCCGGTGGGGACATACTTCACCTCGTCACGACATGATCATGAAAGGTGTCACGACATGGGTGCTCCCACCGCGCTGGTGTTGTTCGCCGCGGGCCTGCTGTTCTTGACGGCGCTCGGACTCGGAGTCTGGAAATGGCAGGCCATGGTCGGTTCGCCCGAGGGTGTGGCGCACCCCTATGTGGACATAGCCCACCGGTCCGCATTGCTGTACTCGTTCGCGACCGCCATGATCGCGCTCTTCGTCGAGTTCTCGGCGTGGCCGGCGGCGGTCGACGCGACCGCCGCCGGGCTCCTGGTGCTGATGTTCGTGATCACCATCGCGAACTACATCAGGCACGGCATCCTGCGCGACACCACGAACCAGATGCACAATCCGCCGTCGTCGTTCCGTTTCGTGCTGGTGGCGCTGATCGTCGGCGAAATCGGCGGTTTCGCGGTGCTGCTCGCCGGATTCGCCGCCGGCGAACTCTTCTGAACGGGCGTCACCACTCCACGAGAAGCTGTTTCGGGCCGCGCACCAGCAGGCCCGACTTCCACGGGATCTCGTCGAGCGGCAGCGACAACCGCAACGACGGGAAACGTTCCAGCAGTGCCTCCAGCGCGACCTGGAGTTCGACGCGGGCCAGCTGCGCTCCCAGGCAGTGGTGCGCGCCGTAACCGAAGGCCACGTGCGGATTGCGCTGCCGGGTGAGGTCCAGGGATTCGGGATCCTCGAAGACGGCCTCGTCGCGGTTGGCGGCCTGGGTGTTCACGAAAACCGACTCCCCGGCCCGCACCGTCACGCCGCTGAGCACCACATCCTCGGTGGCGACCCGGGGCTGCCCGGCACCGGCGCCGAGCTGCACATAGCGCAGCAGTTCCTCTACCGCGCCCGGAATCAGCTCGGGCTCCGCGCGCAGCAGTTCCCAGTACTCGCGCTGAGTGAGCAGCACATAGGTGAAGTTGGCGATCTGGTTGGCGGTGGTCTCGTGGCCCGCGATGAGCAACCCGACGCCGAGGTTCACCAGCTCCCGCTCACTGAGGCGGTCCTCTTCGTCGCGGGCGGTGACCAGCGCCCCGAGCAGATCGTCGGTGGGCCGCTGCCGACGCTCGGCGACCACCTCGGCGAGATAGGTCTCCAGCGAATCCCGGGCGCTTTCGATCTGTTCCCGGGTGTAGGCCGTGGTGGACAGGATCGCGTCGGAGAAATCGCGGAACCGGTGCTGATCGCGCGGCGGCACGCCGAGCATCTCGCAGATCACGGTGACCGGTAGCGGCAGCGCGAAACCTTCCACCAGATCCGCAGGGGCACCGGCCCGTTCGAGTGCGGTGAGCTTCTCGTCGACTATCTCGCGCGTACGCGGGCGCAGCTCGGCGACCCGGCGGCCGGTGAACGCCTTCGCCACCAGTTTCCGCAACCGGCTGTGCTCGGGCGGATCCATACTCAACAGCGAATCGGGGCGGACCGGCGCGGGGGTGGCCCGCGGCAGATCCTCCCGGCCCACGGTCGCCGCGCGGCTGAACCGGGGATCGGCGAGGACCAGTTTGACGTCCTCGTACCGGGTGACCAGCCAGCCTTCGCCGCCGTAGGGCAGTTCGACCCGGCAGACCGGTTCTTCCCGGCGCAGTTTGGTGAACAGCGGGTCCATATCGAGGCGAACCGGCTCTCCGAAGGGGTACTGCCGTACCTCGGTGTTCACGGTCATACGGTCTCCCTTTCCCGACGCCCGACGGCTCCAGCCTTGTAAGCAGTTGCTTACTTAGGCAGGGTAAGGGTTTTTGGGAGGTGGCGTCAACGACGCAACAGCGTCAGGCCGGAGGGAATCTCGTATCGTTGCGCTCCAGAAGCACTTCCGCCGCCCGCAGCACATGACCGGCGACCTGCGCCGGATCCGCACTACACAACGGCTCCCGATGCAGTACGGAACGAACCAGCCCGATTCCCAGCAACCAGGCCAGCAGCAGATCGGCGCGCAGTTCCCCGTCACCACCGTCGGTGAGCGTCGACAGCGCCCGGATGTACTCCTCCCCCAACTCCCGGCGAATCACCGAGGCGCCTTCGTCGTGACCGCTGGAACGCAATGCCGCCTGTAACCAATTACCGGGCGACACAGTCTCGCTCGGCTCCAGCGCGCGCTCCAGCAACCGTGACAGCAACGCGTCCACCGGCCCGGCGTCGAGCACCGAACGCCCGCGATCGGTCATCGTCGCCCGGAAGAGCTCGTCCTTGTTCCCGAAATAGCGGAAGAGCAGCGCCTGGTTCACCCCGGCGCGGGTAGCGATATCACGGACAGTGGCCCGCTCGTACCCGCGTTCGGCGAACAGTTCCTGCGCGGCCGCCAGGATCGCGGCCCGCGTGGCCGAGGCATCCCGTCGCCGACCGACCAACTCGTCTCCGCTGACCATATGCCCTCCGCTCCGCGCGCCATCTGGAAGAGCAGCGTAGAGCACACCGGATCGGACAAAGCGGGCGACCAGCAACGTTCCCGCACACCGCCTCGCCGCAACGCACCCTGGACGCGAGCCGGACAGGGCTCTACGCTCGGATGACCATGCCGGAACTCCTCGGGATCAATCATCTGACGTTGTCCACGACGGACCTGGACCAGCTCGTGGCGTACTACACCGGAGTGCTCGGAGCGCGGCTGTCCTTCGAGCGTCCCGCCTCGGGCACCGACCCCCGTATCGCGATCCTCGATGTCGGCGGGGCCGACCACCTGGCGATCGTCGAGACCCCGACCGGTCCGACCACCGACCTCGACCCGCTCGGTCGGGCCGGATGGGGTCTGCGCCTGGCGACCTACGCCCAGTTGTGCGAGGTCCGGGAACGGATCATGGGTGCCGGGCTCCAGGCCGGGCCGATCGAGACACTCCCGACCCAGTGGACGATGACGACCCAGGACCCGGACGGTCGCCCGGTCGATATCCGAGCCCACCGCCCCTGAGCCGAGGGCACGTCACGCCGTGCCGGCCCGCGCATCCCTCTGCATGCGCAACGCCGATCGTGCCTCCATGAGCGCGAATCCGAGCAGATTCGAGCCCTTCCACCGCGTAGGGTCCTCCGCCCGGGGGTCGTCCGCTGCCAGCCCGATACCCCAGACCCGGTCGACCGGACTGGCCTCGACGAGCACCCGGTCCCCGGTGTCCAGCAGGAAACGCCGCAGCGGTTCGTGCTGCCCGAACTTCGCGGTGCTGCCCGCCACGACGATCCCGAATCGATGCAGTTCCCAGAGCTCCTCGTCGAATCCGCCGATCCGCCGCCCCAACGACTTCGCCTCGCCGGGGCTGAGCGCCGCGAGTACCGCCGCGGCGATCCCCCCGTCGTCGAACAGCACCGCTTTCCGCCACATCATGTAGTGCTCAGCGGTCGGAAAGACCTGCCCGTCCACCGTGAATTCGGCCGGCCACCACTGGCTGAGGCAACCGGCACCGATCGCCCCGTCGCTCCGGGGCCGGTGCCCCCAGAACGGCAGATACTTCACCCGGCCGCCCTCGGCCAGGATCTGGACCAACTCACTGACACTCCGTGCCGTCATCCGGTCAACCCTGCCCGAAACGCGGGAACGGCGCATCCAGCTTTCGGTCCGGCCGCGGCTGCTCCGGGCCGAAGCGTTCGGGCGCCGGTGGAGCGCACCCCGGCCGCGGTGACGCACCCGAGATCGACACCACCGCCCGCGTGGGCGAGTCTCACATGACGCGTAGCGCGGTCACCTTCCAAGGCGTTGTGCTTCCGCGCTCGATACGCCCGGCGAGGACCAGGCGGCGCGGCCCGCGCTGGTAGGTGGCCACCATCTCCGCGGCCCGCTCTTCCACCTGGAACAAACGCACATTGCCGAGCACGGCCGACCCCAGGTTGCGGCCGGGAGCGTGATCGCCCGCCACCAGCGAGCCGATCGCGCAGACCAACCCGGGTGTACACAGAGCGGTGAGCTGCGCGACCGGGCGCCGGCGATCGAGTACTTCGAGCAGGATCCGGACCGAGGTGGTGGCGAAGGCCCGGGCACCGGCGGGTTCGGGATTCCGGGCCGCGGCATGACCGACACGCTGGGCTCGCCGGATGCCCGCGGAAGCACTGCGGTTGCGTCGCAACGTCTGCCGATCCGGACGGCTCGCGCAGTCCGAGGCGGGTGAGGGCCGGGCGGCGCTGCGCTCGTCGGCCTTCGTATCCACCGGGACGCAGGTCTTCGCGGCCGGGCCGCGATCGCGCACTGCCCCGAGCCGGCTCCGGGCGGGCGTGGGCGCCGCTGCCCCGGGTAGGGCCGGCGGCCGGACCACTGCCCCGGATACGGCCGCCCGCTCTTCGTCTGCCACAGCGGGTCCCGCGGCAC
Organism: Nocardia sp. NPDC004568; assembly: GCF_040609955.1. Taxonomy (NCBI): domain Bacteria; kingdom Bacillati; phylum Actinomycetota; class Actinomycetes; order Mycobacteriales; family Nocardiaceae; genus Nocardia; species Nocardia sp. NPDC004568. The sequence goes on along the minus strand of NZ_JBEXLL010000005.1, from coordinate 50,810 downwards.
GCACCCGATCGGCCCCAGGCGGTACGCCGGCTCGCGCGCACCGGCCGACCGGCGGTTCGTATCCCGGTACCCGATGGAGAACCGGCCGGACATCACCCATTTCCACGCCCCCCTTTGCGAAACGGATCGCCCCCACGACGTTTCCTTCCGCGACAGCATCGCACCTCCGGGCGCGGCAGTACAGACGGGTCATCGGATCTTTCACCACGCACCAGGTCGAGGCGGCGTGTTCCCGCCGGTGGTCCGTTCGGCGCGTCGCGCACCGTGCGCGAGGTCCGGGATGTCGGAATCGATTGCTAATTTGAACGCTACCGTTCGTTCGCTTTTCAGATACGGGAGAGTCAGTGCTCGGCCATTCCCACGCCACCAGCGGCGCGCTCGCGTTCGTGACCGCCGCCACCATCGTTCCGACCTCCGTGATGGAGGTGGTACAGGGGCCGGTGGAGATCACCGCACTCGAACTCGTTCTGGGAGCGTTGATCACAGCGGGCGCGGCCCTGCTCCCCGATATCGATCACCCGAACGGCACCATCGCGCAATCGCTCGGACCGGTGAGCAATGCTGTCGCGAAAGGAGTTTCGGTGGTTTCCGGCGGACACCGCAAGGGGACGCACGGGCTGCTGTTCATCCTGCTCGCCGGGTGGGCGACCTGGGCCGGGGTGCATCACCTGGGCCGGTATTTCACCCTGAGCATGATCTTCGTGATGCTCGCCTTCGGCGTACGGGCCCTGCACCTGACGCCGAAAGGCGATTCGCTGCGCGCCTACGGCATGTGCGTACTGCTGGCCGGCGGCGGCACCGTGCTGATGGACCGTTGGCTACCGGACGCGCCCTACTGGCTACCGTTCGCGATCGGGCTGGGCACACTCATCCATATCGTCGGCGACTGCCTCACCGACCGGGGCTGTCCGCTGCTGTGGCCGCTGAAGCCCAAGCTGGCGGTGCCGATCATCTCCCGGACCGGGAACAAGGTGGAGACCTGGGTGCTCACCCCACTGATGGGCCTGGTCACGGTCGGGCTGCTGTACGTGTACGCGGTGCCCAACTAGTCCGTGCCGAAGCAACACACGGCCACCGAGCCTGTCCTCACCTGCGCGTATTCGCATAGTGTGCGGTGATGACCGAAGCAGCGGAAGGCGAGTACCTCCAGCAGACCGGACTGGCGGCGAAACTCAACTGGCTGCGGGCCGGAGTGCTGGGCGCCAATGACGGGATCGTTTCGACCGCGGGGCTCGTGGTGGGGGTCGCGGCCGCGTCGTCGAATACCGACACGATCCTCACCGCGGGCATCGCGGGGATCAGCGCGGGCGCCATCTCCATGGCGGTCGGTGAGTACGTCTCGGTGAGTACCCAGCGTGATACGGAGAAGGCGCTGCTGGAGCAGGAGAGCCGGGAGCTGGAGCAGGATCCGGCCGACGAACTCGACGAACTCACCGCCATCTACCACGCCAAGGGACTGTCCGCCGAAACCGCGCGCAAGGTGGCCGAGGAACTCACCGCCTACGATGTGTTCGCCGCGCACGCCGAGGCCGAGCTCGGACTGAACCCCGACGAGCTGACCATTCCATGGCACGCGGCGCTGTCCTCGGCCGTCTCGTTCACGGTCGGCGCGCTGCTGCCACTACTGGCGATCCTGCTCCCGCCGGAGTCGGCGCGGATACCGGTCACCATGGTCGCGGTGCTCCTGGCGCTGGCGCTCACCGGTTCGATCAGTGCCGGGCTCGGTGGGAGCAGCCGGCCGCGGGCCATGGCCCGGGTGGTGATCGGTGGCGCGCTGGCGATGGCGGTCACCTACGGGATCGGCCAGCTCGCGGATGTCACCGGTATCTGACCCACCACGAATCCTGTTGCCGGGAACGATATTTCTATCAAGTGAACCAGCGCCGATTCGGATATTTTGCTGTACTTGGCGGGTGAGTTCTCTATTCGCCGTAATGCCCGCGGCCGGGATCGAGTCGGCCGCGCAGGCTTACGAGCGTTACCGGTCCCTGGCAGGCGCCCCCGATCCGAGGCCGCCGCTGCAGCCGGTGGGGGTCGTGTGCACGCTGATCCACCGCTCCGGAACCGGACTGCGGGTGTACCGGCGCCCCGACGCCCGCGGGGCCCTGCTGGAGGCCACCGTCGATGATCGTTTCGACTGTCTGCGCGCGCTGCTGGCCCTCACCGCCGACCGCGACCTGGCCGTGCTCGATGTCGCCACCCGCCGCTTCTACAACCCGCGGGGAGCCGCCCGGGTCCCGGTGACCGCGGGCGATTTCCGGCTGCCCTACCTCACCGAGAGCATCCTGGACGAGATCCTGGAAACCCCGCCGGATCCGCGCGACCCGGCGCTGAAGGTGATCCGTGCCCCTATGTGCCATATCCGGGCGCGCCGATTACCGGAGGAGATATTCGAGCTCGAGCATCGCGATCTCGACGCGTTCTTCCAGCTCTACACCGACGACGCGATTCTGGTGCGCAAGACGATCTGGGCCTGGGCGACCGGTGACCCGTGGTGGCAGCAAGCCATCGCCTGGCAGCCGATCGACGCCCCGGACCCCCGGCGTCGCCGCCCGCCCGAGGACGATATCGACTCCGTCCTGGCCGAACTGCGGCAGATGGCCGAGGAGACGCCGTTCGAACTCGGCGCGCTGGACCTGATCTCGGCCCTGGGCGATGTCGACAACCAGGCCCAGGCCATTCTGGACCGCGCGAACAGCGACGAACCGGAATACCCGTGAGCCCCCGAATCGTAGTGACGGACGATACCCTCGACGAGCGGATCGATCCGGCCACCGGTCACGGCTGTCTCGTCGAATCCGCGACGTCGGACTCGACGCGCATTTCCGGGCCGCCGTGGGCGACAACGCTCCTGGCGTCTCCTCGCCCGCGGGCGACATGGTGGTCACTGTGGTTCAGCACTGGGCCGCTCGACACGAGGGCCGGCGAACCGCGCTGGAGTGGAAACGAATGGCAATGGGACGGTACGCCGTGACTGCGCCACGCGGGCTCACTGGGTCATCGCGTGGCGATCGCGGTGAATGCCTCGCGAAACCGCTCGGTACCACCACTCTCGGTGAACCGTCCTATGTCGTAGAGGATCACATGTTCACAACCGGCCTGGTGGTACTCGTCGAGACGTGATCGCACATCGGCAGGTGAACCGTGCAATACCGCGCGTTCGACGATTTCGTCGGGTATCCGGCGCAGTAGCGCGTCGGCGTCGGCGGCCGGGATCTCATGCGGGATGTAGCCGTGTTCCAGCGGATAGGGTGCGCCCGCTGCCTCGAACGCGGCGCGGCCGCGGTAGAGCGCGACCCCGCGGACGGTGGGATGCTCGAGAAGTGCCCGGCTCTCCGCGCGGGTACCCGCCAACGCAGTCCAGACGAAGAGCAGCGGTTTTATCGAGCGCGGGTCACGGCCGGCCGCCTTCGCGTGCTGCCGGAGCAGGCCGAGTTTCTCCGCGTAGTCTGCCGGCGCGAGAGAGGACGGGATCCAGCCGTCACCGTAGCGGGCCGTGAGTTCGAGCATCCGCGGTCCGTGCGCGGCGATGTAGAGGTCGTAACCGGGCTCGTGCGCGACCGGAAGATCGGCCTCCGGCCACGGTGAGCCGGGTACACGGAGAGAGTGCAATTGTTCGACGGCGGGTCGCACGTAGTGCATCCGCCCGGTCCGCTCCCTGCTCTGGTGCAGGCCGAACGGCCGCAGCTGGCCGGGGTCGCCCGCTCCTATGCCGAGTTTCAGGCGACGGCCACTCAGCCGGCCGATGGTGCTCGCGGTATGCGCGAGAGCAACGCTCGTACGGCGGATGGGATCGGTCACCGCAACCCCGATATCCACCCGCCGGGTGGTGGCGGCCCCGGCGGCCAGCACGGTCAGCGCATCCAGTGTGTGGTGCGGGTCCGCAAGGACGGGACTCGCGGCGCCGCGCGGGTACCAACCCTGTAGGTGGTCGATGATCCATGCGGCGGCAGCGGGGTGCCGGTCGGCCCAGTGGATGTCGTCGAGCGGGTCGGCGTCGGGATGGATGGCGATCGGGGCGCCGAATGTCAGTGGTTCCGTCATAGTGTTCCTGAGGGTGGGGCCGTGCGCGGCGGATATCGGACCGGCCGTGCGACCGGCTGTTGTTGGTCGTGGCGGCTTCGCCGCTGCACGAGAGGCTTGGTCAGGGTGCGGACGGCGTGGTGGCCGGCGCCGGGTCGGCCGGCGTGACATAACCGGGGTCCGCCGGTAGTTCGCGTAGTGCGAGTGTCGCCAGGAAGGAAACGATGCCGAACCCGGTCATGAAGCCCGCGATGGCGTGCCAACCGCCTGTCACACCCAGCAGCGAGGTGGCGATCAGCGGGGACAATCCGCTGCCCACCACCGTGCCCAAGCTGTATCCGACGGCCATTCCCGAGTACCGGATCCGGGCCGGGAAGACATGCGCGAAGAAGGCGGGCATCGTTCCATAGGTGGCGCAGTAGGGGATGAACAGCAGGACGAAACCGGCGAACATGACGAGCGGGTCGGCGGTGCCCAGCATCGGGAACCACAACCATGGCAGTGTCGCCATACCCACGATTCCGGCCAGATACACGAGTTTGCGGTCGAATCGATCCGAGAGCCAGCCGAAGAGTGGGACGCCCACGATCGCCACCACGGTGACTCCGGTGACGAGTTCCAGGGTGGTGGAGCGGTCGACACCGAGATGCTGAGCACCATAGGACAGGGAGAACACGGTCGCCACATAGAACGTCGCGCCGGCCGACAGGTACGACAGTGCCAGGAGAACGACCGACCGCCAGTGCTCGATCACCACCGTGCGCAGGGGCTGCCGCGGGATCCGGTTCTCGCCGGCCACGGCCCGGAACTCGGGACTTTCGCTGATGGTGACCCGGATGGACATTCCGATCGCGATGAGTATCGCGCTGGCCCAGAACGGGACTCGCCAGCCCCAGGTCCGGAATGCGTCGTCGGGCAAATAGGACAGCAGCAGGAAGACCAGTGATGCCAGTAGCAGACCCCAACTGGCGCCCGTGTTGATCAGGCTGCCGAAGAAGCCCCGCCGGGACGGCTTCGTGTGCTCGACACTCATCAGCACCGCCCCGCTGTATTCACCGCCCAGCGAAATACCCTGGACCACCCGCAACATCACTAGGATCACCGGCGCGAGTACGCCGATGGTGTGGTAGGTCGGTAGACAGCCGATGAGCACCGTGGCGGCGCCCATCATGCTCAACGAGAGGACCAGCAGTTTCTTGCGGCCGACGCGGTCGCCGAAATGACCGAAGATCGCCGCGCCCACCGGTCGCGCCAGGAAGGCGAGCGCGAAGCTGGAGAGAGCCAGCAGTGTCCCGACGAGTGGATCGGCGCTGGGAAAGAATAGTTCGCCGAAGATCAGCGCCGAGGCCGTGCCGTAGATGTAGAACTCGTACCACTCGATCACCGTGCCGGCGAGGCTGGCGGCCACGACACGTTTCGATTGTGCGGATGCGGGTGCGGGAGGGTTTGTCGCCATGGTGGATCTGCCGTTTCTCGAGCCGTGGAAGCCGGTCGACACGCCGTTGTACTCCGGAGCCGGGGCGTGGACCGCCGGTCCGGCGCGGGGCCGGCCGTCCACTTGTCCCTTGTTCGAACAAGAGACAAGTTGGATGCTAAGCTCGGTCCGGCAAGTTGGCAACCGCTGAGCGCTCGAGCAGAGGAACACAGGATGGAGTTATCGGCGGCGTTCTCGACCTCGCTGTCGCGACGGCCGCTACCGGAACTCATCGCGGAGCGGATCGTGGCTGCGATCGCGGCCGGTGTGTTCACTCCCGGCGACCGGTTGCCGTCCGAACCCCAGCTGGCCAAGCAGATGAGTGTGGGCCGCGGCTCGTTGCGCGAAGCGCTGGCGAAACTCCAGGATGCCGGGATCGTGGAGATCGTCCGAGGGCGTGGCGCGTTCGTCCGCGAGCCGGTCGGCGACGACTCGCGTCTGCGTTTCGCGGTCTGGAGCCGGGCCGAGAGCGCCCAGGTGACCCAACTGCTGGAAGCGCGGATCGGACTGGAGTCCACAGCGGCCGGCCTCGCCTGTGAACGGGCCGACACCCTCGACCTGGAAGCGCTGGCCACCGCCTGTGCCGAACATGAGAAAGCCCATCGCGGAGGCGATCTCACCACCATGGTCGAAACCGACGAACATTTCCACAACGTGCTCGTCGCCTGCGCACACAACGAAGTGATGACCGATCTCTACCGGACGCTGGTCCCCGGGCTGAAGGAGTTCCGGCAGCAGCTGCTCTCCCGGGAAGGTGCCGAACGCCGGTCCACCCACGATCACGCGCGGATCGTCGCCGCCGTCGCCGACAAGGACCACAGCGCGGCGCGTAGAGGTGTCGTCGCTCACCTCTGGCCGATGTATGCAGAGGTGGTGGCCGCGGCGACCGGCGGAGAACAGAATCCCGCCTACGAGGGCGCGGAGATATTCGTGGACTGAGCGCCGAACCGGCCCGAGAGCTCACTGCTCGCGGTTACTTCACCCCTACCCGGAGCCGCACCGAATCGTCGGTGGTGCTCTGTAGCGCCTGGCCGATCAAACTGCCGATATCGAGCGGTGGCACCGAGGCGTTCAGTGCGTCGGTGAGTGGCGCCAGCCCGGGCTGCAGGGCGGCCGGTTCGGGACCTGCCTCGTCGAGGAACTCGCGCAGACGCTGGAGTAACGGGACCAGGCCGTCGTCGCGCAGATACATCTCCGGTGACCCCTCGGCACCGGTGAACCGGCCCACCGCTTCGACGAAACCGTCGAGTACTTCGGCGAACCGGGTGAATTCGGTGGCCGCGGCCGAGGTGGCCGGGCCGGACCACTCGCTGTCGGCGGCGGCGGTCTCGAAATTGTCGAGCAGTTCGGCGATACGCGGTTCCCGGGACATGATGGTAGCTGCCAGCAGGTCGGCGGCTCGGGTGAGTTCGGGCAGCGCCGCGTCGGTGCCGTGCAGGGCATCGCGCAGCGTCCGCACCAGCGATCCCATGGTCGCCGGGTCGAGCTGGTTCATGGTCCGGGTGACCATTCGCGCGGCCTGCGGGATCGACAGCGGGCTGTGTATGTCCCGCGATTCCAGCCGTTGCCCGTCGCGCAGGTACGGGCCCGCCCCGGTCTCGGGCGCGAACTGGACATAGGGCTCACCGAGCGCCGAGAGATGTTCGACAGTGACGACGCTGTCGACGGGCAGGCGATGCGAATCGTTCACCCGGAAACCGATCTCCACACCGTCGGCGACGCGGTCCACGGCGGTCACCCGGCCGACCTCGATACCGGTGAGCAGGACCGGTGAACCCACACCGAGCCCGCCGGAGTCGTCGAGGACCAGTGAGGCGTCCAGGTAATCGGCGAACGGGTCCGCGCGCACCACTCCGAAGGTCAGGTAGCCCGCCCCGAGCACGGTGATGGCCGCGATACCGCCCAGCGAGGCCAGTGGCCCGATCTTCATCGCACGGCTCCGATCATGCGCAGGGTTTCGATGATCCGGTTCACCTGGTCGTCTGCGGACATATCACCGGCGTGTACCGAACGCAGGTTCACCCGAGGTCCGTTCTCCACGAACGGGATGATCTGGTCCCGCAACAGCGCGACGAGCAGGTTCAGGTTCGAGGGCTGCCGCAGGTCCAGCGGTCCTCCGGTCACCAGCGGAACCAGCGCCGCCACGGCCGCCCCACCGGACTGCGCGATCGGCGCGAGCCAGGTCAGCGAACCGCCCACCGGGCCCAGCCCGCCGAAGATCTCGGTCACCCCGGCGATGGATTCGGTGGCGGCGCTCATCTGCCGGACCGACTCCGGGCGCAGGATATTGTCCAGCTCGTCCTGGATCCCATGCATGACCTCGGCATTGGAGGCGACACCGTGCAGCAGCAGATCCACCTGATCCAGGTGCGCGGCGAGATCGACCGTATCGGTCGCCAGCACCTGCGCGATCCGCTTCGTTTCCGCCGGATCCTGCGGCAGTACCGAGTTCACGCGATTCACGATGTCCTGCAACTGCCCCACCGATCCGCTGTTCACGAAGAACGCGATGGCGGCCATGGTGTCCTCGAGCTGCACCGGCGGCCGGGTGCGGTCACGGGTGATGGTGTCGCCGGGGCGCAGCAGGGTGCCGTAACCGTCGGGCGGGGTGGTCAGCGCGATATGGATATCGCCGAGCACGGTGTTCTGCCGCAGTTCGGCGATGGTGGTGGCCGGTAGCTCGACCGAATCCTCGACCTCGATATCGACGGCCACATACCCCGCGCCCGCCGCGTCGCCGGGTATCACCTCGACTTTGTCCACAGTGCCCACCTGGGCCCCGTTGGCGATCACCTTCGCCCGCGCGGGCAGGTTCAGCACATTGGTGAACTCGATCCGCAATCGGTAGCTGTCCCCCGCGACCGTGGCGCCGGGGACAGGGATATCCGAGGGGTCGAACGCGCAGCCCGAAACGCCCAGTGCCGCCGCCAGCCCGCACGCGGCCAGCCCGCGTCGCAGGCGGGTGAGGTCCACGGTGATCCGCGCGGTCATCGAACACCCACCGATCCCAGCACCAGCTGTGTCAGATCCAGATCGACCATGCCGTCGGCGGCGCCGGCGCAGCGGCCGGGCGAGACCGCGTTCACCGCCGCGCACACCTGCTCGGCATTCGCCTGCGGCACGGCCACCCGCGGGGGCGCGTAGGTGAGCCCGGGCGCCCCGCTCGCCGGATCGGTGACCGTCCGGAACGCCGAGGCCAGCACCGGCGTGGTGCGCACGATATCGCCGAGCGACCCGACATTCGCGCGCAGCAGCTTCACCAGCGGTACCAGGCCGTCGAGTGAGGACATGAGCGGGTCGGCCAGGATCACGGTGAGATCGTTGAGGACGGGCAGGATTTCGCCCAGGCCGTCGAACAGCGCGATACCGGGAGTGAGCAGTTCGGTATGCGCCTGGTACAGGGTCGGAGCCAGCCGGGTGAGCATCAGCTTCAGATCGCCCCAGTGTTCGGCCACCTTGTTGGACACCGACGCGTAGGCGTCGAAGATCCCGGCCAGATGGGCGATATCGGCGTCCGGGGATTCCAGGACCCGGCCCAGCTGATCGATCAGATGATTGATCTGAGGGCCGGTACCGGCCGAGGCCGCGTCGAGCGCGTCCAGTCCGCCGGCCAGAACGTTCGGCCGGGTTTCGGTGCCCCCGATCTGGTCGGACAGTTCCGCGAGCGCGGTGGCGGTCTGGGTCAGGCTCTTCGGCGTGAGCGTTTTGGTCACGCACTGCGCGGGATCCCATTCCTCCGTGGTCTTCCCGCTCGACAGCACCGCCAGTTCCCGGTCGGCCACCACGGTGTCGGACACCGTGGTGGCGCCGGAGTCGGCGTAGAGCGGATGGTCGGCGTCGACCTCGAAATCCACGCGCACCTTGGTGCCCTCCGGCGCGATACCGGTCACCGTGCCGACAGCGATACCCCGCATCGAAACCTGATTGCCCTGGTAGAGGCCGATACTGTCCGGCATCAGCGCGCAGTACGCGCGGGTCTGCTTCAGCGGTTCGAACGCGATCACATAGGCCGCCGTGACGGCCAGCACCAGCACCACCGCCCCGGCGATCGACATGAGCGCCGGTGATCCGAGCACTTTTCGCATCATCAGCACGCCTTCCCCGGCAGCGGAACACACAGGATCGCGCCGGGCGCCGGCGCTGTCACCGTGGTCCCCGACCGGTCGATGCGCACCCCGCCGTCCGGACCGGTCAGCTCGCGCAGCTTCGCGCCCAGGCTCTGCGCCGAGGCGATCATCGGCTCCAACTGGTTCCCGTATTCCTGCAAACGGGGCAGCACGTCGGCCAGCTGCCGGACCTTCGGCCGCAGGGTGTCGTCCCAGGCCGGTGCCAGCGCGCTCACCCGCTGCACCACCGAACTCAGCAGCGCCAACGCCTGCCGCAGTTCGGCCCGTTTGTCCAGCAGGACCGTTTCCATGAGGTTGACGTTGTCCATCAACCGGCCCAGATCGGTTTTCGCGCCGTCGTACATGGTGACGTACTCGTCGGCGGTCGCGATGGCGTTCGACACCTGGGTGCGCTGGCGTTCGATGGCGTCCAGATAACTGCCGACCGTGTCCAGCACGCTGCGCAGCGATTCCGGCGCGGCGTCGAGGGAGGTGTCCAGCGCGGCGAGATTGCGGCGCAGGGTGTCGCCGTCGGTTTCCCGCAGCGGCGTGGTGGCGTCCTGGAAGGTCTCCATCAGGCTGTAGGGCAGCCGGACCCGGTCGGCGGGGATCGGCTCGTCACCCATTTCCGCGCTACCCGCCGGGAACAGCGCCACATAGTGGCCGCCGACCAGGGTCAGCATCCGGATATCGAGGGAGCTGCGGTCGCCCACGAACACATCCCGGTCCACGGTGAATCGCATGAGCACGCGGTCCGGTCGCAGCTCCAGCGATTTCACCTCGCCCACCGGCACACCGGCCAGCCGGATGTCGTCGCCGGGTTTCACCGATTGCGCCTCGGCGAGTTCGGCGATGTAGGTCCGCTTTCCGAGCGGCACCACGTACAGCACCCCGACGGCCACCGCCAGAACCGCCACCGCGCACACTCCGATCACACCCGATCGCAACTGTCTGCGCAGTGTCGTGGGTTCGTCGGTGATCGGCTGGTCGCGGTCGAACCAGCGGCGCAGGGCCACCGTCCACGTGCCGAGGTTCACCCGTTGCATATCGTCACCCGCTGTCCGCCGATCAGCACGCGCACCGGAGCCGGTACCTCGGCCGTGCCATTACTGCACTCCGGCCGCAACCCCGCCGGAGTCCGCGGGAACGAGGTGTCCACCGCGGCCAGCAAGCCGGGCAGGCGGCCGAAGACATCGACGGCCTGCTGCGGGTCCGGGAAAAGATTCCGGATCATGGCATCGATGTCGGGACCCGTCTCCGGACTCAGCCCCGCCGCCGCCAGCAGCCGGTCCACCGGTTCGAGCACCGAGGGCGCGCTCATCGCAAAATCGGCCAGGCCGCCGACATTGCGCTGCAAGGCCTGGAAGATATCGGTGAGCCGGGCCAGCAACGGCACCAGATGGTAGAGCCGGCCGCCCACCCGTTCGGAGAGATCCGACATGTTCCGCACCAGCGTGCCGATCACCTGCTGCCGGTCGCCCAGGTATTCGCTGAGCGTGCCGATGGCGTCCAGGGCGGGCCCGATACCGGCACCGTCACCCTCGATCACCGCCAGCAGGCTCTCGGTCAGCTGGTTGAGGGCCTCCGGTGAGAGGGTCGCGAGCACCGGTTGCAGACCGTTGAACAGGCTGGTCACATCGAACGACGGGATGGTCTGTGCCGGGCCGATGGTCGAACCGTCGTCGAGCCGGGTACCGGCGTTCGGCTGCTGCTGCAGATCTATATAGCGCTGTCCGGTGAGGTTCTGGTACCGGATGGCCAGGGTGCTGTTGTCGTAGATCGGGGTGTCGGTGGTGACGGTGAGGCGGACTTTCGCCCTGTCGCCCTCCAGCGTCACGGCCTCGACCTTGCCGACCTGCACGCCGAACATCCGGACGTCGTCGCCGGTCTTCAGACCGTTGGCGTCGGTGAACAGGGCGTGATGGGTTTCGGTCTCGCCGTCCACAGGCCGTTCGATGGCGCCGATCACCAAGGCCAGCACCAGGCCCATCACCCCGGCGAACAGAGCCAGCCGCCAGGCGGCGCGGCGTGCGGTCATCGCGCACCTCCCAGCTCCACATCCAGATCGAGCACCGGCCCCTCTGGCCCTTCCTTGAAGGCGAGCCCCAGCCGGGTGAGCAGGGTGCGCAGGTCGGCGGCAGACTGCTGTGGATCCGGCACCGCCAGCGCCAGCAGATTCAGGGTCGGCGCGAGCGCGTCGGTGTATCCGGACAGCTGCCCGCCGCTGCGCGCGGTCGCGGCCAGACTCGGCAGGATGTCACCGGTGAGTGCTTTCACACCCGCGTCGTAGTCGGCGCGGTCGGTGCGCAGCACATCGATATCGACGATCTGGTCGAGCACCTCGATGGTGGCGCCGGCGAACCGGCCGCCGCCCTCGAACGCCGGACCCAACCGCCCGACCAGCTCGTTCGCCGGCATCGACTGGTGGTCGGCGATCACCCGGCCCGCGGTGATCAAAGCCTCGGCCAGCGGGGTGAACGCCTTCACGTCGGCGGCCGCCTGGGAGATCACCATGGCCATATCCGGCGTGAACACCGTGTCACCGGTCTGCGAGAGGCTGCGCAGCAGCGCGCCCATGGTCGCGTCGTACACATCGGCGGCCCGGCGCCCGGTCAGATCCACCACCGTGCCGGATTCCAGCGGCGCGCCGCCCGCGCCCGGCCGTAGTTCGATCTCGCTGATCCCGAACAGATTGGCCGGCGCGTAGTCCACCAGCATGCTGTCGTCGATCCCGTGCAGGTGATCCGGATCCAGGGACAGCTCGATCTCCTGGGTGCCCCGCCCGGCGGGCCCGACAGCGGTGACCGAACCGACCTGGACACCGTCGATCCGCACCAGCGTGCCGGCCACCACGCCGTCACCGATCTGCTCGGTCCGCAGCGCGATCCGCACCCCGTCGCCGCCGGTCAGCGCGCGGTATCCGTAACCGGCCACGGCGAGCGCCACCACGACCGCGACCACGAGGGCGCCGATCCGCCGCGCACTGCGCGGATCGGCGACGACCCCCGGCATTCCGTACTTCGGCATCTGTCCCTATCCCGTGAAACTGATCGCCGAGTCGAATCCCCACAGCAGGAGGATCAGCACCATGTCGATGGCGATGATGGCGACGAAACTGGCGCGCACGGCCCGGCCCGAGGCGATACCGACGCCTTCGGGACCGCCGGTGGCGAAGAAGCCGTAGTAGCTGTGCACGCAGATCACCACGGTGCCGAAGACAGCGACCTTCACCGTGGCCGCGACGATGTCGAAGCCGGCGATGAACTGGAAGAAGTAGTGGTCGTAGACCCCGGCGGACTGGCCGTGCACCAGGGTGATCAGGCCGCGGCAGGCGAAATACGAACCGATCAGCGCGATCAGGAAGGTCGGCACGATGGCGATGGCCCCGGCGATGACCCGGGTGGTCACCACGAACGGTACCGACCGCAGACCCAATGCCTCGATGGCGTCGATCTCCTCTGAGATCCGCATGGAACCGATCTCCGCGGTGATCCGGCAGCCGGCCTGGGCGGCGAATCCCACCGCGGCGGCGATGGGGGCCAGCTCGCGCGTGGTCGCGAACGCCGAGACGATACCGGTCACCGGGCCCATCCCCAGCATGTCCAGGGTGGCGAACGATTCCACGCCGATCGACGCGCCGATCACCAGACCCAGCACGATCATCATGGGCACGGTCCCGCCACCGACGATCACCGACCCGCGGCCCCAGGTCATATCGGTGATGACACGCAGGGTCTCGCCCCGATAGCGCTTCGACGCCAGCGGGATCGAGGACAGCACCTGCCAGCAGAACACCAGCACGAAGCCGAGCGAATCGACGGCGCCCAGAATCCGGCTGCCGCGCCGGAAGTACCGCACCAGGAAGCCGAGCCCCTTCGGGGCGTAGGAGGTCGCGGCCATCACGCCAGCCTGGTCGGGAGGAACATGGCGGTCACCTGGGTCATCGCCAGATTCACGATGACGATCGACACCACCGACAACACCACCGCCGCGTTCACCGCGTCGGCGACACCGCGCGGCCCACCCTTGGCCTCCAGCCCGCGCTGACAGGCGATGATCACCACCAGGAAGCCGAAGACGAGTGCCTTGAGCAATGAGACCCAGACGTCGGCGGCGGTGGTGAAGGAGCCGAAGGTCGCCCAGTAGGAGCCGGGCGTCACGCCCTGCCCGCCGATCGCGACCAGGTATCCGGCGATGACGCCGACGAAGATCACCAGGATATTGAGCAGCGGCGCGACCACCAGCATCGCCACCATCCGGGGTATCACCAGCCGGTGCACCGGGCTGATGCCCATGGTGTGCAGGGCGTCGATCTCCTCGCGGATCGTCCGGGCGCCGAGGTCGGCCGCGATGGCCGCCGCCCCCGCGCCGCCGAGCAGGAATCCGGTGGCCATGGGCGCGCCCTGTTTGATGACGCCGAGGCCACCGGTCGCGCCGAGCAGCGAGTCGGCGCCGAGGTTGTGGATGAGATTGCCGACCTGTACCGAGACGATCACCCCGAACGGGATCGCCATCAGGATCGCCGGAAAGGCGGTGACCGTGACCAGCCGCCACGCCTGGATCAGCATCTCCTGCCACTGGAACCGGCCGCGCACCGCGTCCGAGGCCGCACCGGCGACAGATTCCCGGGCCATTCCGACCGCGCGACCGAAGGTGCGCAGTGAGGATACGGCGGTGCCCGAGAAATTCTGCTGGACGATTTCTCGCGCGGACGGTTTTCGCGAAAGTTCGGCGGAATCGGATCGGGCCACAGAATCCATCGCGGCGGTACGGCGCTCGGAGTTCATGGCCGAGATCCCGGTACCGCCCTCGCGGGACGGATTGTTGCGAAATTCATGCGTGTGATCTCTCCGGTCCGGCATCGATGCCAACGGAGAGGAAGCTAATCGTTACGCACGGTGACGGACAAATCCCCGGTGGTGTGACAGTGCACACGGCACCATGTTCACGCACATCAATTTCCGGCGATCATATGTTCGATCACCGGAATATCCCAGCCGAAACAAGAACGCGTTTCACCGGAAGAACCGATGCGCCGCGCACACGAATTCCCGACTGTTCTCAGCCGTCCAAATCGACGCGAATCGTCAGCAGATCGGTACCCATGACCCGCACCGCGGCACTGTTGCCACGCGGTAGCGAAGCCAGCCTGCGCACCGGGTCGTCCTCGGGCAGCGGGTGTGCGGTCCCGGCCAGCCATTCGCCACGTAACCGCACCCGGACGCGGTTGTCCGCGCGAATATTGCGCACATAGTCCGAGCGGTCACCGAACTCGGAGACGAACCAGAACTCGTTTCCGGTCCGCCGACCGCCGACCGGCACGACCCGGGGTACGCCGCTGACCCGGCCCGTGGTCTCCAGCAACTGCTGCGCCGACCGCTTCCGGTTCAGCGGATTGGCCACATGCCGCTGCAACGTGGTGACAATGCGATGTTTCATACGCCGCATATCGGTCATGTGGCGACGGTAACACCGGCGTGTGCGGCGCGCCCGGATTACGACCGGCCCGACGAATCGTCGATTCATTTCGACCGGAGCGCGCACCATGGGCGACAATTCCCCCGTGCGAACTCAGTTCACCAACGAGCTCGTCGCGTTGACCGCGGATCTGACACAGATGTGCCGTATCACCCACGAAGCGGCCGAACGTGTCACCGACGCCGTCGTCGGGGCCGACCTCGCCGCGACCTACGAGGTCTTCGCCCTCGACGAACGACTCCAGACGATGTACGGCGCATGCGAAGCGCGCACTGTCGTCCTCTTGGCGCTCCAGGCACCGGTCGCGCGCGATCTACGCCATGTGGTGACGGCGATCCAGATCGCCGGTGAGCTGTCCCGGATCGGCCGGCTGTTCAGCCGGGTGGCCGATCAGGTGTACCAGACCCACCCCGACCCCATCGCCCCACCGCCGGTCCTCGACATACTGGCGCAGATGGCCGGTCTCACCGCCGAATGCACCGCCCGGGCCCAGCGCGCCGTCACCCGCGGCCGGCACACCCCCGCCGACGACACCGGCGCGGGCACCATGCAGGCGCTGAACCAGAAGCTGCACAACGCGCTGTCCTCGACCGGGGACGCCTCCACCGAAGCCACGATCACACTGGCCCTCATCGGCCACAAACTGGCCCGGACGTTGGACCACACCGAGCGCATCGAGCGGCTGATCCACTTCCTGGACACCGGCGTCCCGCCGACCGCCCAGATCCTCCCCGCGGACGAGGACGCCGATATCGCGGAGTAGTGCCGCGTCCCACACCCGCGACCCCGCTCGCTCCCAATCATGGGAATTCCCTATGCTTTTCACCTGACGGCGGACCGGCGTACACCCGGGGTCGAAATATCGGCCTGCTGCCGGACACCACAGCTTCATATCGAGAACCCGGCCGGATGACACCCGGCCCCCTGAACGTCACGGCGAGCGTACCGGTGCGGAAAGACCTCGGGTCTCCCCCTCATCAAGCCCCGCGGTGCGTCGTGATCGCCGGTCCGGACAACCGGCCCATGACACGCACCGGATTCGGCGCCTCGCTCGTGACACGCCCACCCCCCGAGTCGGCGCCGGCACGGCGACTCGGGGGGTGGTGCTCTGTCGAACAGCGGAGGAATACCCCGCGTCCCCATCGGGTACTCCCGCCCAGGTATGCCGAATCTCACACCGGACAGTAGCTTTCGGTTAGCTGACCGGCCGGTAGCTTAACGCTCGGCACATCCCGGTACCTCGGCAAGGAATCTCGTTGAAGCGCACAGCAAATGAACACGAAGCGGGCCGCACGCCCCTCGCCCATCGATTCGCGGAGGTCCGGCGATGAACTCGCTGCTTTCTGCTCTGCCCGCCCCGATCCGCAGGTTCGCCGCTCTCGTCGTCCCCGTGCTGATCGCGATGGCCCTGGTCGCGGGCTTTTTCCTACAAGGCTGTAGCCCCAGCCCGACCGATCCCGCCGCCGGCGCCGCGAAATCGGTCGCCGGTACCGCCGCCGAGATACGGTCCGCGCTCGACAAGCTGCCGGTGAAGGCCGAGGTCGGGATGGCCGGATACAGCCGGGAGAAGTTCCCGCACTGGGACAACAACGAACCCGAGCACGGGTTCGGCCCGGAATTCGCCCAGTACAGCAAATGCACCACCCGCGAGGTGATGATGCTGCGCGACGCCACCGGCGAGGTGAGCCTGGACCCGAAGACCTGCGATCTGAAGATCGGTAAAGGCGGTGGTTGGCAGGACGCCTACGGCGTCATGGACAGCAAGACCGGGCAGCTCAAGCCGTACAAGTTCATCGTCGAGGCCAAGAGTGTCGACGCCGAGCACATCGTGCCGCTGGCCGAGGCCTGGCGTTCGGGGGCCAAGGACCTCGACACCGACACCCGGCGCCGGATCGCCAACGACGCGCTGAACCTCATCGCCTCCGATCCGTCGGCGAACCGTTCCAAGGGCGACCAGGACGCGGCGCACTACCTGCCGCCGGGAAGTTTCCGGTGTGGCTATGTCTCGCATTATGTCCAGGTCAAGCTAAAGTACGGCCTGAGCGTTGACCCAGAAGAACAGACCGCACTGCGCACCGCGGTGGACGACTGCGTCGAACGGGGTGAGTTCAAATAGCCGAAGTCATCGAGTTACCCGCCTCGGCATCGGTGATGACCCGGGAAGTCGGCACCATCTCCGGCGATCTCGACATCACTGTGGATCCCGAGGGTTTCGGTCTCATCCGCTACCGGGAGACCGAGGACTGGTACACGATCGGCAATCTGGACGACGACGAGCCACGCACCTGGAAATCGGCCGCGGAACTCGAGGAAGCGATAGTGCGGGGAATCGGGGCCCGCGACGCCGCGGGAAACACGATCCCCTTCGAATGCTGATTCCCCGGCCGAACGGCCCGGCGGCGAGGAGTCCTCGCCGCCGGGCCGTTCGGCTACCGGACTGAAGCCCCGGCGCGGCGCACCGGCTCGTCCCAGGTGATCCGATAGCGCTGCTCGGTGGCGACCGTCTTCTCCGGTTTCATCACGGTGCGAGCCAGCACGGGCATCAACCACTGCATCATCCTGCGGGCCACCGGCCCGGGCGTCTTGCTGTGGTTGATCTTCGCCGCGCGGGCGGCCACACCTTCCACCCGGCTACGGCGCAATGCCTCGTAGGCCGCGAACGCCTGGGCCGGTTCGGGAAGGTCCCGCAGGCACCTGGCCAGTTCGATCGCGCTCTCGATCGCCAGCGACGCACCCTGACCCGAACTGTTCGACGGCGCGTGTACCGCGTCGCCCACCAGCACCATGCGTCCCCGGTACCAGTGCGGCACCGGCGGCATGATGTGCAACGCACCCACGGTTTCCAGCCCGCCGGCGGTGGTGGCCCGCGCCAGCTGCCCGCCCGGGGTGTCGCCGCCGTAGGTTTCGCGCAGCACCTCGAGCCAGTGCTCGGCGGGCACCCGGCGCGCGTCGGTGAGCGAGAGGTATTCCTTGCTGGGCAGATTCGCGCCCCAGCCGATCCGGCCGGGGCCGGCACTCCAGTACAGGTAGTAGGCCCGGGAACCGTAGGCGAAAACCATGGTGCCGGGTTCGATATCGATCGCGCAGTCCACGGTCGCGCCGAAACCGAGCATCCCGGTGTAGTCCGGGCCCGGCGCCGCCGGATCGATCAGGCCGCGCACGGTGGAGCGGATACCGTCCGCGCCGATGAGCACATCGGCGGTGGCGGTGCTGCCGTCGGTGAACCGGGCGAGCACGCCGTCGGCCGTCTGCTCCGCCGATTCCAGCCGTTTGCCGAATTCGACCGGCACCCCGGCGGCCAACGCCCGCTCGTGCAGGGTGCGATGGAGTTCGCCACGATCCACCAGTTGCAGCGGCGGCTGATCACCGAGCACGGGCATGGACAGCAGCTTCCCGCCGACCGACAGCGCCATCCGCGGGATGGGTATGGCGATATCGCGCACCGCGTCGCCGGCGCCGATCACATCCAGGGCGGCGACACCGTTCGGCGCCAGGGCCAGGCCGCTGCCGATCGTGTACGCGGGGCTCGGGTAGGCCTCGTAGACGCGGGCGTCGATACCCGCTGTGCGCAATGCGGTGGCCACCACCGGCCCCGCGATTCCACCGCCGATCACCAGGGCGGTCTCTGTTCCGGACATGGGAGTACTCCTCGGGAGCTCGAATCGACGCCGCCACCTACGACGGCGCGGGTCCGGAACCCTCGTGGTCCGGACCATTTTCTTGTCGAACCACCCCGACGTCCACACCCGGTTATCCTGTGTTCTGCCAAACTCTGGCCGGGTGTGCGTCCGCGCGGGCACGGTCCGAGACGGTGATCCGAGCTCGATGGTGGTGTTGCCGCACCTCCATCGAGCTCGGTGGGTTCAGTGATCCGTCGTGCTGTCGGCCCCCTCCACGTAGGCGCGCGCACGCGCGCTGTCCACGCCCGGCCCGTTCCGGTGCCAGGCCCGCCATTCCGCGAGATCGGGGAAGGTTCCCTCCATCAACTCGGCGCGTAACGCCCTGGTCCACTCCGCCTCGGCCTCGAGCAGGGTGAGCCCGTACTCGGATTCGATCAGGAAGAGCCGGGGCAGCGTGCCGGCGAGTGCGGCGAACTCCGCGCGCACCTGCGCGATCTGTTCGTCCAATGCGGCCAGCCGGCGCCCGAGCAGCTCCGCCACCTCCTCCGGCGGCAGGACGGCCAGAATCGACAGGCCCGCGACGAACCGGCCGCGTTCGGGTTCGGGTTGCGCGATCAGCTCGCGCGTCCAGTCGACGAGTTCGCGGCGCCCGGCCTCGGTGATCCGATAGATCACCCGCTCGGGCCGCGCCCCCTCGCGCTCGCTGCCCACCACCTCGAGAAAACCGGCCTTCGCCAGGTTCTGCACCACCGTGTACAGCGATCCCCATTTGATATCGAGGTCCCGGTCTTTGCCGTACTCACGCAGCCGCGCCGCGATCTGATACCGGTGCATGGCTTCGTCCTGCATCACCGCGAGCACCGCGAGCGCCAGCAGATTGCCGACCTTGCGCTTCTTCGCCATACACCCTCCTTACTCGCCTACGAATATACGTGAGCGAGTATTTGGGCGGCAAGGGGCGTCCAGGGCCCTACGCAACGCAGCGCGGCACCCGGAGTGGAGAGGACAACCGGTGTGGCCGCGCCGGCGTCCGAGACCCGGGTGGCCGGTCGGCTACGAAGCCTCGACCGTGTCGGTGACCAGGGATGCCGGCGCCGCCAGCCGCCAGGAATCCAAAATTATGGCCCGCATTTCGTCCAGATCGTCCAGGGCCGCGAGCCGGACCCGCACCCACGCGTTGTGCGCCTCGTGTCCGGCGATCCAGAATTTGTCCGGTTCGGCCTGCACCAGTTCGTCCCGGTCGACGATCGGGCAGCGCACCGCCATGGAAGTCTCGTCCTCGGGAAGGGTGAGGAACAGCCGGCGCTCCACCCGGAAAGTGGGCATGCCCCAGGTGAACTGTTCGGTCGTGGCCGGAAGGGCCAGGGCGTAGGCACGGACATCGTCCCCGGTGGCGGTCATGACCGTGATTCTGCCCCGCGCCGGTGACAAGTTCACCCGCCCCGGGCGGGCCTCAGGCGCCGGCCCGGACCACGGCGCCGGAGAGCTCGACTCCGGCCTCGGTCAGCTCTTCCAGGGCTTTCTCGACGGTCACCGGCGCGACTCCGGCGGTGAGCCCGAGCAGGATCCGAGCGCCGAAACCGGCGCCCACGGCGTCCAGAGCGGTGGCCCGGACACAGTGGTCGGTGGCGATACCCACGACGTCGACCGCACCGATATCACGGGCGCGCAGCCATTCGGTGAGGGTTTCCCCGGCCGTCGAGGCGCCCTCGAACCCCGAGTACGCCGCCGAGTACTCGCCCTTGGAGAAGACCTCCTGTACGGCGGCGGTCTCGAGACTCGGGTGGAAATCCGCCCCCGGGGTGCCGACCCGGCAGTGCGGCGGCCAACTGTCCACATAGTCGGGTGTATCGGAGAAATGGGAGCCCGGATCGATGTGGTAATCGCGAGTGGCCACGACCGCGTCGTACCGGTTCTCGGCCAGATATTCGCTGATCAACTCCGCGACGCGGGCGCCCCCCGATACGGCAAGCGTTCCGCCCTCGCAGAAATCGTTCTGCACATCCACCACGATCAGCGCGCGTTTCATATTTCCAGTCTCCTCGCATACGCCCGGTCAGACCAGGAATGTAGTCGCAATCGCCGGGTCACCGCCGGACAGTTTGAGTCCCTCCCACGGCAGACTCACCAGACCGCGGGCCACCAGATCCCGGGATCCGGCGAGGTCGGGCCGGTCCAGCACCGCACCACCGCGCACCAGCGGGACCGACAGATCGCGCACCTCGTAGCCTGCGGGCGCCGGCCGCTCGGCAGTCGCGGGGTACACGATCTCCTCCACGATGGTCCCGGTATCGCGGGCCAGGCGCACCGCGCGTTTGGCGCCGCCGCGGGATTCCTTGTGACTGGACCGTTTGGCCACCGGCAGTCCGTCGACTTCGACCAGCTTGTAGACCATTCCGGCGGTCGGCGCGCCGGAACCGATGACCAGCTGGGTGCCGATCCCATAGGCGTCCACCGGTTCGGCCCGCAGCGCCGCGATGGCGTATTCGTCCAGGTCCCCGGAGACGACGATCCGCGTTTTCACCGCGCCCAGTTCGTCCAGTTGCCGGCGCACCTGCCGGGCCAGGACCCCGAGGTCACCGGAGTCGATCCGCACCGCCCCCAGGTCCGGCCCGGCGACCTCGACCGCGAGCGCGACGCCGCGGGTGATGTCGAAGGTGTCCACCAGCAGGGTGGTACCGGTGCCGTGCGCTGCCACCTGACTGCGGAACGCCTCGATCTCGTGTTCGCCGTCGGCGCCGCTGTGCACCAGGGTGAACGCGTGCGCACTGGTCCCCGCACCGGGCACGCCGTAGCGACGTACGGCCTCCAGATTGGAGGTCGCGTGGAATCCCGCCAGGTAGGCCGCCCGCGCGCTGGCGGGTGCGGCCTGCTCATGGGTGCGCCGCGAACCCATCTCGATCATCCGGCGTCCGTCGGCGGCGCTCACCATCCGAGCGGCCGCCGCGGCGATCGCGCTGTCGTGGTTGAACACCGACAGCACCAGCGTCTCGAGCAGCACGCATTCGGCGAAAGTTCCGGTCACCGACAGGATCGGCGAACCCGGGAAGTACAGCTCACCTTCCGGATAGCCGTCGATATCGCCGGTGAACCGGTAATCGCGCAACCAGGCGACCGTCTCCGCGTCCAGGAACCGGGCGGCGATCTCCAGCTCCGCCGCGCCGAACCGGAAGCGGTCCAGCGCATCGAGGAAACGGCCGGTACCGGCTACGACACCGTATCTCCGGCCGTGCGGCAAACGCCGGGCGAACACTTCGAAGGTGCACCGCCGCGTCGCGGAACCGTCGGCGAGAGCGGCGGCCAGCATGGTGAGCTCGTATTGGTCGGTCAGCAGAGCGGTGCTGCCGGCCGCGTCGCGCAGGTCCACGGATGTCACTGTAAACAGCCCGTGCGCGCCGCGGGAAAGCCCGCCGGGGGCGGCGCCGGGCGCCGGACCCGCGCGGCGGCGTGTCGCAGGTGGTACGCGGCGCCGGGGCAGGCGGAGACGAGCGGCATCGTTGCTGCTCCGGGTGTTGTGAATTACCCCGCGAGTCGTACTCTTGAGTTCATGGCCTTGTGCAACACCGCACCCCGCTCATCGACGACAGAGGTCCCCCTCGGCGCCCCCGGCGTCACGTTGTCGGCGGCCCAGGCGACACCAGAGGCCGTGGAGTACACCGAGATCCTCGAGGCGGAGGACCGGCCGTGGGTCACCGTGGTCTGGGACGATCCGGTCAACCTCATGCACTATGTCGCCTACATCTTCCAGAAGCTGTTCGGCTACAGCAAAGCCAAGGCGACCGAGCTGATGCTCAAGGTGCACAACGAGGGCAAAGCGGTCGTATCGTCGGGATCGCGGGACAAAATGGAGCAGGATGTCCGCCGCCTGCACGCGGCAGGCCTGTGGGCGACCATGCAACGAGACGACTGATCGGACGGTTACCGTAGCGACGTGCGTAAATGGAGCCGGAAGAACTCATTGAGCGGTCTCAAGCTGCGGTCGGAGATGGACGCGCGCGAAGCCAGCGTGCTGCGCTCGCTGGTCGGAGCCGTTTCCGGGCTCCTGGGTGAACGCGCCTCCGCCGCCCCCGAGGACGAGCTCGCCGCTCTCACCGGGCTGCGCAGTGGAAACACCACGCCGCCCGACGATCCGCGGCTGGCCCGGCTGTTGCCCGAATTCCACCGGGCCGAACCGGGCTCCCCCGATGCCGAACGAGCCGATCTGAACAGCGCGCTGCGTGGCCTGCACGAGCCGGAGATCATCGACGAGAAACTGGCCGCCGCCGGGGTAGTGCTGCACACGCTGCCCGAGGACGGCGGCAAGATCGTTATCACCCCCGAAGAGGCCGACTCCTGGCTCACCGCGCTCACCGACGTCCGGCTGGCACTCGGCGTGGTGCTGGAAATCGACGCCGACACGCCCGAGCAGTTCCCGCCCGACGATCCACGCGCCCCGCACCTGGACGTCTACCACTGGCTGACCTGGATGCAGGATTCCCTACTGCAGGCGATGGCCCCGTGACCGCCGCACCCGGAGCACTCGACGCGCTCACCGATGTGGCCGGCCTGCTGGTCGGCCACCACCATGTACTCGACCCGGACGCGACCCGCGGCTCCGGCGCGGCGACCGGTTGCACCGTGGTCCGCGCGCCGGGCGGCGCGGTCGCCGCGGTGGATGTCCGCGGTGGCGGCCCCGGCACCCGGGAGACCGATCTACTCGACCCCGCGAACACGGTCCGGCAGGTCCACGCGGTTCTGCTCACCGGCGGCAGCGCCTACGGTCTCGCCGCGGCGGACGGGGTGATGCGCTGGCTGGAGGAACACGGCGAAGGGCTGCCCATGTCGACCGAGGACCCCGGCCGCGTGGTGCCGATCGTGCCCGGCGCCGTGATCTTCGACCTTCCGGTCGGCGACTGGAACACCCGGCCGACCGCCGAATTCGGTTACCACGCGGCCGACGCCGCCGGACCCGATTTCCTGCGCGGTTGCGTCGGCGCCGGGACCGGGGCCCAGGCGGGGGCGCTCAAGGGCGGTATCGGAACCGCCAGTATCCGGTTCGACGAGGGCGTCGCCGCCGGGCTGACCGTGGGCGCGCTGGTCGTCGCGAACCCCGTCGGGTCGGTTTTCGATCCGCGCACCGGGATACCGTGGGGCGCCGGCACCGACGGACCCGAGTTCTTCGGTCTGCGGCCCGGGACCGCCGAGGAACTCGCGGCCGCGAACGCGCTGGCGGTGAAGGGCACCGTCCTCAACACCACGATCGGCGTGGTCGCCACCGACGCCCCGCTCGACCCGGCCGGGTGCCGCCGGCTGGCCACGGTCGCCCACGACGGTCTGGCCCGGGCGGTCCGCCCGGCTCATTCCCCGCTGGACGGGGACACCTTCTTCGCGCTGGCCACCGGCACCGCGACACCGCCGGCGGGGCCCCGGCCGCCCGCCGCCTTCCCGGCCGATCTGGCGGTGGTCGACGCATTGAGCACGGCGACCGCGGTCTGTGTCGAACGCGCGGTGGTGGACGCGATCCGCACCGCCCACTCCGTAGCCGGCATCCCGGCGTACAGCGACCTGTTCGGTGCCTGATCGACCCGCCTCGGGCGAGGCGGGTCGAGGCCCCGGTGACCCCGGCCGCGGCAGGCGCGTCGTCGCGCGTCACGCGCGGGCACGCGGGCGCAGCGGTAGGGGCCGTGCGGGGTGCCGGGAATACCCGAATATCCTCGGCAGTTGTCGGCTGTGACCGGTCGGCGAGGGCCGTGACAAGAGGTGGAAGGGTTCGATTGTGCTCGTGATCAGGGCCGACCTGGTGGATGCGATGGTCGTGCACGCGCGCGCCGACCATCCCGACGAGGCCTGCGGCATCATCGCGGGACCCGAGGGGTCCGACCGGCCCGAGCGTTTCGTCGCGATGATGAACGCGGAGCGGTCGCCCACCTTCTACCGCTTCGATTCCGGCGAACAGCTGAAGGTCTGGCGAGCCATGGACGACGCCGACGAGGAGCCGGTGGTGATCTACCACTCGCACACCGCGACCGAGGCCTACCCGAGCCGTACCGATATCTCCTACGCCTCCGAGCCGAACGCCCACTACGTGCTGATCTCCACCCGCGATGCCACGCAGCACGAAGTGCGCAGCTACCGGATCGTCGACGGCGAGGTCACCGAGGAGCCGGTACAGATCGTCGACGCCTACGAGACCGTCTGACGCCACAGTTTTCCGACCCACCCACCGAGTACAAGCGAGGAGCAGCACCATGCCGGTCACCGTGTCCATCCCGACCATCATGCGTACCCACACCGGAGGCGAGAAGCGCGTCGCGGCCGAGGGGTCCACACTCGCCGCGGTGATCGAGAACCTCGAGGCCAACCACCCGGGGCTGGCCGAGCGGCTGCTCAACGAGGGCAAGCTGAACCGGTACGTCAATATCTATGTCGACGACGAGGACGTGCGGTTCTCCGGCGGCCTGGAGACCGCCGTGGCCGAGGGCTCGACCGTGACGATCCTGCCCGCCGTCGCGGGTGGGGCCCGCTGATTCCGTGGCACGCTACGAGTCACTGATCGCGACCCTCGGGAACACCCCGCTGGTCGGTCTGCGCACGCTGTCCCCGCAGTGGGAGGGCGAGCAGCCGGTACGGCTGTGGGCCAAACTCGAGGATCGCAATCCCACCGGGTCCATCAAGGACCGGCCCGCGCTGCGCATGATCGAGCAGGCCGAGGCCGACGGCCGGCTGACCCCGGGCTGCACCATTCTCGAACCCACCAGCGGCAACACCGGGATCTCGCTGGCCATGGCGGCGAAACTCAAGGGATACCGGCTGGTCTGTGTGATGCCGGAGAACACTTCGGTGGAGCGCCGGCAACTGCTCACCATGTTCGGTGCCGAGATCATCGACTCACCGGCGGCGGGTGGTTCGAACCAGGCGGTGGCCCGGGCCAAGGAGATCGCCGCCGCGAACCCGGACTGGGTGATGCTGTACCAGTACGGCAACCCCGCCAACGCGCTCGCCCACTACGAGACCACCGGCCCGGAGATCCTCGCGGATCTACCCGAGATCACCCATTTCGTCGCCGGTCTGGGCACCACCGGCACCCTGATGGGCACCGGCCGGTTCCTGCGCGAGAAGGTCCCGAACATCGAAATCGTCGCGGCCGAACCCCGCTACGGCGAACTGGTCTACGGTCTGCGCAATATCGACGAGGGCTTCATTCCCGAACTGTACGACGAGTCGGTACTCACCAGCCGGTTCTCCGTGGGTCCGTACGACGCCGTACGCCGCACCCGCGAACTGGTGCTCGAAGAGGGAATCTTCGCCGGTATCTCCACCGGTGCCATCCTGCACGCCGCGCTCGGTGTCGCCCGCAAAGCCGTCGCCGCGGGCCGACGTGCCGATATCGCCTTCGTGGTGGCCGACGGCGGCTGGAAGTACCTGTCCACCGGCGCCTACGACGGCACCCTCGAAGAAGCCGAGGAACGCCTCGACGGCCAGCTCTGGGCTTGAGTTCCGCGCCGCGGCCGCGCGCGCACCGGACGAGTGCGGCCCCCGGATGCACCCGCGCGTCTTCCGGACGGCCGACACCCGCCGTGGTGCCCGCGGGTGTCGCCTGAACAGCTGGTCACAGCATCATCCACCCGGCCGGACGCGGCTTGCGGATAGGCTGTGTACATCCGCTCACCCCGAGCCCCCACTCCACACGGCACCTCCCCGATCGGGGCCCGCCCCGGTTCCGGAGTCCAGCGCAGGAGTGGAGAACCGGGGTCACGAGGGCTCCGGCCCGCGGCGCCGAGGGCGCCGCAGTAGATACAGGAGATCGGTATGACCGGTGGGCCGCTGGGCGCTTCGTTCGACCCCGACCGTATCGCCGCGCTCCGGCCGCAAGCGGGTGGCACATCCCCCACCGGTTCGGGCCCCGGCCGGTTCGCCGCGACCCGTCGCACCTGGTCACGCGCCGGTGTGCTGACCCTCGCGTTCGTGATCGTGCTGTATCTGATCGAGGTCGTCGATGTCCTGGTCGACTTCGATATCGATCGCGCGGTCGGTATCGAACCCCGCGAGGTGGACGGCCTGGACGGGATCGTCTTCGCACCGCTACTGCACCACGGCTGGGACCATCTGATCGGCAATACCCTGCCCGTGCTGATCCTCGGCTTCCTGACCCTGGCCACCGGTATCCGCCGCGGGCTGGCCGCCACCGCGATCGTCTGGTTCGTGGCCGGGGTGGGCACCTGGCTGACCGGTGGTCAGTACACCGTGCACGTCGGCGCGTCCTCGTTGGTGTTCGGCTGGCTCACCTACCTCATCTGCCGCGGCTGGTTCGCCCGGCAGATCGGCCAGATCGTGCTGGGCCTGGTGATCCTCGTGCTCTACGGTTCGCTGCTGTGGGGCGTACTGCCGGGACAGGACGGAATCTCCTGGCAGGGACACCTTTTCGGCGCTATGGGTGGACTGTTCGCCGGGTGGGTACTCTCCAGTGATGAACGTCGACACCGCCGTCAACTCCACACCGGGCCACCCGCCTCGCCCCGGTGACCGTGGGTGCGGCCAGTATTTTCGGGGGATGCGGTCTTGAATCGGGAAACCTCGTGGCAGCATGGTGACATGCGCCTCACCGTCCTCGGGTGCTCGGGCAGTGTGTCCGGCCCGGATTCCCCCGCGTCGGGTTATCTGCTCACCGGTCCGGACATGTCGCCGGTGGTCATCGATTTCGGGCCGGGAATCCTCGGTGCGCTGCAGCGATTCGCCGACCCCGGCGAGGTGTCGATCTTCCTGACCCATCTGCACGCCGATCACTGCCTCGACCTCCCCGGGCTGCTGGTGTGGCGGCGCTACCATCCCACGCCCCCCACCGGGCAGGCGATCGTCCGCGGTCCCTCGGACGCGCCGCTGCGCATCGGCAACGCCTCCGCCGAGATCGGCGGGGAATGCGACGACTGGTCCGATGTGATCGATTTCCATCCGTGGAACGAGGACGAGGCGGTGACGTTCGGTCCCGGGCACACCATCACCGCGCGGCGGATGTTCCACCCGCCGGAGTCCTACGGTCTGCGGATCGTCACCGCCGCGGGCCGTACCTTCGTCTACACCGGCGATACCGCGGTCTGTCCGGCCGTCCAGGAACTGGCCCGCGGCGCCGATGTGCTGCTGGCGGAGGCCTCCTGGACCCACGATCCCGCCAATCGGCCGACGGGTATTCACCTTTCGGGCACCGAGGCCGGCCGTATCGCCGCCGAGGCCGGTGTCGGGGAACTCCTGCTCACCCATATTCCGCCGTGGATCTCCCGCGAAGATGTCATCGCCGAGGCCAAGGCCGAGTTCACCGGGCCCGTGCACGCGGTGACCCCGGGCGAGTCCTTCGACCTGTAGACCCAGGGATGTCCCGGCAGGGGTACCCCACTACGCTGAGCCCGTGTCGAGACGAGCCGATGGCAGGGCGGACGACGAACTCCGCGAGGTACGGATAACTCGAGGCTTCACCACGCACCCGGCGGGTTCGGTGCTGGTGGAGTTCGGACAGACCCGGGTGATGTGCACGGCCAGCGTCACCGAGGGGGTGCCGCCGTGGCGACGCGACTCCGGTCTCGGCTGGCTCACCGCCGAATACGCGATGCTGCCCGCCGCCACTCATACCCGCAGCGGCCGGGAATCGGTCAAGGGGAAGGTGGGCGGGCGCACCCAGGAGATCAGCCGGCTGGTCGGCCGCTCCCTGCGGGCCTGTATCGATCTCGCCGCCATCGGCGAGAACACCATCGCCGTCGACTGTGATGTGCTGCAGGCCGACGGCGGCACCCGGACCGCCGCGATCACCGGCGCCTATGTGGCGCTCGCGGACGCGATCACCTATCTGGGCGCGGCCGGGGCGCTGGCGGATCCACAGCCGATCTCCTGCGCCATCGCCGCGGTGAGCGTCGGTGTGGTGGACGGACGGGTCCGGCTCGATCTCCCCTACGAGGAGGATTCGCGGGCCGAGGTCGATATGAACGTGGTCGCCACCGATACCGGCACCCTGGTGGAGATCCAGGGCACCGGGGAGGGCGCGACCTTCCCGCGGTCCACCCTCGACAGACTGCTCGATTCGGCGTTGGCCGGGTGCGAACAGTTGTTCGCCGTCCAGAAGGAAGCGCTGGCCCTGCCCTATCCCGGCGTACTGCCGGAGGCCACCGAGACCTCGAAGAAGAAGTGATGACGCGACGAGTTCTGCTCGCCAGCCGCAATGCCAAGAAACTGACCGAACTGCGCCGCATCCTCGACGAGGCCGGCGTCGCGGGGCTGGAGATCGTGGGCCTCGACGACGTACCGGAGTATCCGGAAGCCCCGGAGACCGGCGCGACCTTCGAGGAGAACGCCCTGGCCAAGGCGCGCGACGGCGCCCGCGCCACGCGGTTGCCCTGTATCGCCGACGATTCCGGTATCGCGGTGGACGCGCTCAACGGTATGCCCGGGGTGCTGTCGGCGCGGTGGGCGGGCCGCCACGGTGACGACGCCGCCAACAACGCGCTGTTGCTGGCGCAGTTGTCCGATACGCCCGAGGAACGCCGGGGCGCGCGTTTCGTCTCCGCGTGCGCGCTGGTGATCCCGGCGGGCGCGGAGATCGTGGTGCGCGGCGAATGGCCGGGCACCATCGCGCGGGCGCCACGGGGCGACGGCGGCTTCGGTTACGACCCGCTGTTCCATCCCGACGGCGGAGAACTCAGCGCCGCCGAGCTCACCCCGGCGCAGAAGGACGGGGCGTCCCATCGTGGCCGCGCGCTGGCCCAGCTCCTGCCGGCGCTCGCCGCGCTGGCGGGCTGAGTCGACCCGGTGCCCGGGCGGTCAGACTCCGAAGTCCCGCTTGACCTGCTGGGTGTTGCGGTGTTCGACGAAGAACGACAGCAGCGGGATCGTGCCCGCGAGTAACGTGCCGACGGTGCGTGTGATCGGCCAGCGCACCTTCACCGCCAGATCCGCGGTGAGGATCAGATAGATGAAGTACGCCCAGCCGTGGACCACCGCGATCCAGCTGGGAGTATCCACGCCGAACCCGTATTTGGCGATCATCTCGGCGGTGAGGAACAGCAGCCACAGACCGGTGACCCAGGCCAGGACGCGGTAGCGCAGTAGCGCTCCCGCGATCCGCCGGTCGCCGGCCGGCGCGGCGGCGCCCGCCTCGGGTGCGGTGGTGGCGTTTTCGCTCGCGGTCAACCCGCGCTCCTCTCGGTCTCGCGGGCCGGGCCCGCCGGGCTGCCCGCGGCGCCGTCGGCGGCGTGCAAACGGGCCAGGTAGCTGTTGTATTCGGCGAGCGCCGGATCGTCGTCGCGCGCGGCTCGCGGGCGTTCGGGCAGGAAATCGGCCGGGATCTCGCGCGGCGCGGCCGCCGGGGTACCACGCCGGCCGGCGAACGGTCCGGTCCGGGTACCCGAGGGACCGGACCCGGTATCCGGCGTATCCGCGCCCTCGCCGGTGGCGCCCGACGGTTCGGTACCGGCGGTCTCCGTTTCCAACCGCACGAACCGGAAGTAGGCGAACAAGGCGAATCCGGCGAACAGCGGCCACTGCAGCGCGTACCCCAGATTCTGCGCGGTGCCGCTCGCCGAGGAGAACCGCTCCCACTGCCACCAGCCCAGGGCCAGCGCGGTCAGTGCCAGCACGACCACCAGCAGGACCAGGGCCGGGCGGTGCACGGTGCGGCGAGGTGTTGCGGACACGGCTACCACGGTACCCGTCTACTACGCGGACCGTAGTGTGAGGTGGGTATCGCGGCAGCCGTATCGCCGCCGGTCAGAACTTGTAGACGACCCCGGTCAGGCGCTCGGACTCCGCCCACAGCCGCTGCCACAGGTCGGTGTTCTTGGACAGCCGGGTGGACGGGGACGCCTCCACCGGCCCCTGGGACTGGAACAACCGGGTCGGACCCCAATACGTATCGGGATCGGCGTCGGGTGTGGTGGCCGCGAACAACGTCGAATGCGCCGCCTTCGCCGGCGCGTGCCCGACCAACCGGATCACCGGTTTGCTGACCCAGTCCAGCGGGGTCTCGGTACGGGTGAACAACTCGGTGGCCGATACCCCCGGGTGCACCCCGTAGGAGCGTTTGACCGAGCCGGACGCCGCCAGCCGGCGCTGGAGTTCGCGCGCGAACATCAGGTTCGACAGTTTGGCCTGGGCGTAGGCCAGGTTGCGCTGATAGCGGCGGTTCTCGTAGTTCAGGTCGTCGACCCAGAACTTGGGGGTCTGCTTGTGGGCGATACTGGCCAGAGTCACCACCCGGTCGCGCATCCGGTCCAGCAACAGCCCGGTCAGCGCGAAATGGCCGAGATGGTTCACGCCGAATTGGGTCTCGAAACCGTCCACGGTCCGCGAGAACGGCACATTCATCAGGCCGGCGTTGTTGACGAGTACGTCGAATTCTGCGGTCTCCTCGGCGAATTCGCGGACCGAGGACAGGTCGGCCAGATCCAGCCGGCGCACCCGCAGGTCGCCGCCGATGGCATCGGCGACCTCCTGGGCCTTCTCGGTGTTGCGGCAGGCCATCACCACGGTGGCCCCTTTGCCGGCGAGTACTTTTGTGGTCTCGGCTCCGAGTCCGCCGTTGGCGCCGGTGACGACGAATGTGCGTCCGCGCTGGTCGGCTATCTGATCAGGTTTCCACGCCATGATCCGACCTTACTTCTGAGTAAGATCGCGCGGAAGAGCGGTACACACCCGTGCTGTCGAGCGGGCAGGACAGACCGGGCCGCGACTGGACGCACGGCTGTCGGTGCGGCGCAGTAGGCTGCCCGAGTGCCCGAACTCCCGCCCGTATCAGACCTGCTGGCGACCGCCGTGACCGCGCTCGGCGGTAAGGAACGCCCGGGCCAGATGACGATGGCCGCGGCCGTGGACAACGCCATCGAGAACAAAGAGCATCTGGCCGTCCAGGCGGGGACGGGCACCGGGAAGTCGCTCGCCTATCTGGTGCCGAGCCTGCGATACGCGGTGCGGACCGGGCGCACGGTGGTGATCTCCACCGCGACCATCGCGCTCCAGCGCCAACTGGTGGACCGGGACCTCCCCCGGCTGGCCCAGGCGCTGACCGAACCGCTGGGCCGCACACCGGAGTTCGCGATCCTCAAGGGCCGCAACAACTACCTGTGCCTGAACAAGATCAACAGCGCCGTCCCGGAAGAGCCCGCCGAGGCCGAACTGTTCGACGCGTTCGCGGTCTCTCGGCTCGGCCGCGAAGTGAAGCGGCTCAACGAATGGGCCTCCGACACCGAGACCGGCGACCGCGACGAACTCGCCCCGGGCGTCGGCGACCGCGCCTGGCGGCAGGTGAGCGTGTCCGCGCGCGAATGCCTGGGCAAATCACGCTGCCCGTTCGGGCAGGACTGTTTCGCCGAACGGGCCCGGGCCGAATCGGCGCAGGCCGATATCGTCGTCACCAATCACGCGCTGCTGGCCATCGACGCCATCAGCGGAGTACAGGTACTGCCCGAGCACGATCTGGTGGTGGTCGACGAGGCGCACGAACTCGTCGACCGGGTCACCGGGATCGCGACCGCCGAGTTGTCCGCCACCGCCATCAGCACCGCGGCCCGGCGCTGCGCGAAACTGATCGACGAGCGGGAGGTCGACCGGCTCGAGGAGGCCGCCGAGGCCTGGCACACCGCGCTCGACGAACTGCCCGCGAACCGCTGGGACACGCTGCCCGAGGGCATCGCCGGGGTGCTGGCGCTCATCCGGGACGCCGCCTGGAACGCCCGCACCGCCCTCAATCCGCAGGGTTCCGTCAACGACCCCGAGGCCGCCGCCGGCCGGAACATGGCCATCGCCGGAGTGGAGGAGATCCACGACAGCGCCGTCCGCGCGCTCACCGCCTTCGACGAGCCCGATCCCGCCGTCCGCCGCGATGTGGTGTGGCTCTCGGCCGACGAGATCCGCGGCGTCACCCGGCGCACCCTGCGCATGGCCCCGCTGGCCGTGGGTGGGCTGCTGCGCAGTCAGTTGTTCGGCGCCGCGACGGTCGTCCTCACCTCGGCCACCCTGCAGATCGGCGGGAACTTCGACGGCCTGGCCCGCACCTGGGGCCTGCCGCCGCAATCGAACAGCCGGATCGATCCGGCGACGGCCAACAGCGCCGAGGCGCCGAGCGACGCCGATACGGTGCGCTGGTCCTCGCTGGATGTGGGTTCGCCGTTCGATCATGCCAAATCCGGAATTCTCTACGTCGCCAAACATCTGCCCCCTCCCGGCCGCGACGGCCTGCCCCCGGCCTACCTCGACGAGATCGAGCGCCTGGTGGGAGCCGCGGGCGGACGCACCCTCGGGCTCTTCTCGTCCATGCGGGCGGCGAAGGCCGCCACCGAGGCCCTGCGCACACGCCTGGACACCCCGATCCTGTGCCAGGGCGAGGACTCCACCGGCGCCCTGGTGCGAAAGTTCGCCGACGACCCGGAGACCTCCCTGTTCGGCACCCTCTCGCTCTGGCAGGGCGTCGACGTACCGGGTCCCTCGCTGAGTCTGGTGATCCTGGACCGCATCCCGTTCCCCCGGCCGGACGATCCGCTGCTGGCGGCTCGGCAGCGCGCCGTGGAATCGCGTGGCGGCAACGGTTTCCTCACGGTCGCCGCGAGCCACGCGGCCCTGCTCCTGGCCCAGGGCACGGGACGGTTGCTGCGCAGCGTCGACGACCGGGGCGTCGTCGCCATCCTCGATCCCCGGCTGGCCACCGCGCGCTACGGCGGTTTCCTGCGCGCCTCCCTGCCCCCGTACTGGGAGACGGCCGACCCGGCCGTGGTGGAGAAGGCGCTACGCCGGCTCTCCGCCGCCGCGACGGTCTGATCGCACCGCTCAGAGCACGGCTTTGAAGATCAGGACGAGCACCGCCGCGACCACGGCGACAACCACCGCGACCAGGCCCCACACCACGCCACCGCGCGCCCACGGGCGGTGGCCGTCCACCGAGAAGCGCCCCGGGCCGGTGAATGCCAGGGCCGCTGCCGCCACGGCGTAGAGCAGACCCGTCTCGTAACCCTTACCGGTGAGCAGGCCCCCATCGAAGCTCGTATCGATGATGACGATGGTGGTACCCAGCACGATGGCCGCGCCCAGCGGGGACAGCGCACCGAGAGCCAGCAGCAGCCCGCCGGTGAATTCGCTGAGCCCGGCGAGCGTGCCGAAGAAGCTGCCCGGGTTGAAGCCCATCTTCTCGAAAGCGGCGTTGTTCGCGGTCAGACCCGGACCGTCGAACCAGCCGAACAGTTTCTGGCTGCCGTGTGCGGCGAGAAGCAGACCGAAGACCACCCGCAGAATCAGGAGGCCGATATCGGTGGACAGAGTGCGGTTTCCGGTCGCCGGTACCGCGGTGCGGTCCAACGTCGACTCGACTGTCATATGAACCCCTCCTTGCCATCCGGATTGTTGCCACGGAAACAAACGGACCGAGGTCCTGTCAGCGGAGGTGTCGATCGCCGACCCGGCCCTCTCTCAGACTATTCCGCCAGGAAGAAGAAGTATCCAAGGAAAATGAGGGTCAGCACCCACATCACCGGATGCACCTCGCGGATCCGCCCGCGGGCCACCATCACCACCGGGTAGAAGATCATTCCCATGGCCAGCCCGTTCGCGATGGAGTACGTCAACGGCATCATCACGATGGTGATGAAGGCCGGCACCGCGAACTCCAACCGGGTCCAGTCGATATCCCCCAGCGACCGGGCCATGAGCACCCCGACCACGATCAGCGCGGCCGCGGTCACCGCCCCGGAGGCCGCCACCACGGAGAAGAGGGGATAGCAGAACATCGCCACCGCGAACCAGGCGGCCGTCACCACCGCGGTCAGCCCGGTCCTACCGCCCGCGGACACACCGGCGGTCGATTCCACATACGCCGTGGTCGTGGAAGTGCCGATCACCGCACCGGCCATGGTGCCCACCGCGTCGGCGGACAGCGCGCTCGCCGCCCGCGGCAGTTCGCCCTTGCTGTTCAGCAGGCCCGCCTGGTTGGCGACCCCGATGAGGGTGCCCGACGCGTCGAAGAAATCGACGAACAGCATGGTCAGCACCACCACGGCCATCTGCGCGGTGAACGCGTCGGGGAGATGGATGATCGCCTGTCCGAAGGTCTGATCCAGGCCCCGGGGCAGATCCGCGACACCGTCGGGCACCTCCACCAGACCGGCGACCATCCCGACCACCGCCGTGAGCACGATGCCGTACAGCACCGCCCCGTGCCAGCCGCGGACCAGGAAGATCACCGTGATCACCAGGCCGAACAGCGCCAGCACCGTCGTGCCCTGGGTGAAGTCGCCGAGCTTCACCAGCGTCGCGTCACTGTCGACCACGATGCCCGCGTTCTTGAACCCGAGAAACGCCACGAACACGCCGACACCGGCCGCGACCGCCAGTTTCAGCTGCAGCGGGATCGCGTTGAGGATCTTCTCCCGGATCCGGGTCACCGCGAGTACGAAGAAGATCGCACCCGACAGGAACGTGCCCGACAGCGCGACCTGCCAGGGAATCCCCATACCCAGCACCACCGAGAACGCGAAGAAGGCGTTCAGCCCCATGCCCGGCGCCAGCGCGATCGGGTACCGCGCCCACAATCCCATGACCAGCGACCCGGCCACCGCCGAGACCGCGGTCGCGGTGAACACCGCCTGGGTCGGGATGCCCTGGTCGCCCAGCGCACCCTGGTCACCCAGGATGGACGGGTTGACCGCCAGCACGTAACACATGGCCAGGAACGTCACCGTCCCCGCCATGAGCTCGCGGCGCATGGTCGACCCGTGCACCCCGACAGCGAAGTAGGTATCGACCCGCCCGCGGGTCCGGGTCAGAAGATCGGTGGCCATGGGACCTCCAGTCGGCTGGATATGACACCCGCCCACGCGGGGACGGGGAGCGGACCGGAGTCCGGCAGGAACTCGCCGGGTACCGCTCCGGCCGGTCCCCGGCGCGTACGCACCGAACCGAACCGGAAGGGGGCGACAGCCCCGCATACCCCTACTGGTGAGCGCGCAGTACACAGTGGGAGGTCCGGCGCCCGGCAGCGCCAGTGTGGAACGGTATCCGATACCTGTTACGAACCGAAGTCGCCACCACCCCGACCGCCGGTGGCCCGTCGCCCGGACGGGCGGCGCCGACATGAGCGACGCGAACCCGCGTGACGCGTGTCCCGTGGCAAAGCCCGCTACGGGCGCTCGCCGCGGGATACCCGGAGCCGCCCCCGTGCCGGAGGCCGGAGGGAACACGTTCCCGGAGCCGGCCGTCAGGCGTTGACCACCCGGCCCAACTCCGACGGGGTGGCCAGCAGATCGTGGGCCGGCAGCACCCGGACCGTGTAGCCGACCGCACCCGCGCACGGTAGCGGGGTCTCGACGGTGAAGACCGTGAGCGCGGAATCGCCGGACGCCGCCCCGGTGCAGGACATCGTGACGGTACTGGTGTCGGTCAGCTCGCCGTCCGGCGAAACCCGGCCCAGCACGGCCTGGACTGTCACGTCGTCCGGTCCGAGACCACCGAGTTCCACCCGCGCGGTCAAGGTCAGCGGCGCCCCCGCCACCGGGGCGTCCGGAAGGCCGGCCGCGTCCACCTGCGCCACCCGGACGCCCGGCCACGCGTTCTCCACCCGCCTGCGGTATCCGGCGAGGTCCCGGGCGCCCCGCAGGTTCGCCGCGGTGACCCGGCGGGACGCCTCGGCGGCCGGCAGGTAGTAGCGCTCGGTGTACTCGCGCACCATCCGGTCCGCGAGCACCTGCGGTCCGAGAGCGCGCAGCGTGTGGCGGACCATCTCGACCCAGCGGTTCGGGACACCGGCCGCGTCGCGCTCGTAGAAACGCGGCGCGACCGTCCGCTCCATCAGCTCGTAGAGTGCGCTCGCTTCCAGATCATCGCGTCGCTCGTCGTCGGACACGCCGTCGGCGGTCGGGATCGCCCACCCGTTCTCGCCGTCGAACATCTCGTCCCACCAGCCGTCGCGGATCGACAGGTTGAGTCCACCGTTGAGCGCGGATTTCATCCCGGAGGTACCGCACGCCTCCAGCGGCCGCAGCGGGTTGTTCAGCCACACATCACAACCCCAGTACAGGTACCGGGCCATCGACATGTCGTAGTCGGGCAGGAACACGATCCGGTGGCGCACCGCCGGATCGTCGGCGAAGCGCACCACCTGCTGGATCAGTGCCTTGCCGCCCTCGTCCGCCGGGTGGCTCTTGCCCGCCACCACCAACTGCACCGGCCGCTCGGGGTCCAGCAGCAGAGCCCGCAACCGCTGCGGATCGCGCAACATCAGGGTCAGCCGCTTGTAGGTCGGCACCCGGCGCGCGAAGCCGACGGTGAGTACCTGGGGGTCGAATACCGAAGCCACCCACTCCAATTCGGGGTCGGCGGCTCCCCGCTGCCGCCACGACTCGCGCAACCGCCGCCGCACCTCCCGCACCAACTTCGCGCGCAGCGTCGCACGGATCTCCCAGAGCCGCTCCGGCGCGAGTTCCCCCAGCGCCTCCCAGCTGCGCGGACGATCGCCGGCGTCG
The DNA here is from genome assembly GCF_040609955.1 of Nocardia sp. NPDC004568. Taxonomy (NCBI): domain Bacteria; kingdom Bacillati; phylum Actinomycetota; class Actinomycetes; order Mycobacteriales; family Nocardiaceae; genus Nocardia; species Nocardia sp. NPDC004568. The sequence continues at coordinate 13,648 of NZ_JBEXLL010000005.1, read as the reverse complement.
AGTTCCTCCCCCCATTCCCGGGCGGCCCAGGTGGGCGCGTGCACCCCGTTGGTCACCGAGCCGATCGGCACCTCGGCGGCATCGAAACCGGACCACAGCGAGTGGAACATGCTCCGGCTCACCGCACCGTGCAGGCGGGAGACGCCGTTCGCGCGCTGCGCCAGCCGCAAACCCATATGCGCCATATTGAACACCGCGGGGTCGTCCTCCCGGCCCAGCGCGATGATCCGATCCACCGTGATACCGGGGAGCAGCGGCGATTCCGATTCCCCCGCCGACCCGCCGAAATACCGGTGTACCAGCGATACCGGGAACCGGTCGATCCCGGCCGGAACCGGGGTATGCGTGGTGAACACGGTCGCCGCCCGCACCGCCGCGAGCGCGGTATCGAAATCGTGGCCCGCGGCCAGATACTCCCGGATGCGCTCCAGACCGAGGAAACCCGCGTGCCCTTCGTTCATATGGAAGACCTCCGGGTCCGCGAGACCGGCGGCGCCGGTGTAGGCGCGCACCGCCCGCACGCCGCCGATACCCGCGAGGATCTCCTGCTCGATCCGGTGCCCCTGGTCGCCGCCGTAGAGCCGGTCGGTGACCGCCCGCAGATCCGGATCGTTGGCCGCGATATCGGAGTCCAGCAGCAAGAGCGGCACCCGCCCCACCTGCGCGATCCATACCCGCGCCGCCAGCACGCGCCGGTCCGGCATCGCCACATGCACCAGCACCGGTGCGCCGTCGGCGGTCAGCGATCGCAACGGCAGCCCCTGCGGATCCAGCGCCGGATACCGCTCGGCCTGCCGGCCGTCGGCGGTCAGCGACTGCCGGAAATACCCGGATCGATAGAGCAGCCCGACGCCGATCAGCGGCAGTCCCAGATCCGAGGCCGCTTTCAGATGGTCCCCGGCGAGGATGCCGAGCCCACCCGAATAGTTGGGCAGCGCCTCGGTCACCCCGAACTCCATCGAGAAATAGGCGATTCCCCGCACCCCCGCATCCGGGACCGGGCCGTCCAGGTATGCCCGCAGATCGGCGGCCACCGCGTCCACCCGCGCACAGAATTCCGCGTCGCCGGCGAGTTCGGCCAGCCGCTCCGGCGGCACCTCCCGCAGCATCCGCACCGGATCGTGCCCCGTCTCCGCCCACCGGCGCGGGTCCAGCGCGGCGAACACATCCTGTGTCGGACCGTGCCACGACCAGCGCAGATTGGTGGAGAGCTCGTCCAGCGCGGCCAGCCGCTCCGGCAGGTGGGCGCGGACGGTGAACCGACGCAGTGCCTTCATCCGCCCGAGCATATTGGGCGGGGTGAGCAGTGAAGCCGCTGGCCCGCCGCCCGCGTCCGGGTTTCCGCACCGCGGTCGTTGCCAATAACGTGGTGAGGATGACCGGCCGCATCGCTATCGATGACACCGCCCCGCACGTCCCCGGCGGCTACCCGGCCAAGGCCGTGGTCGGGGAGGTTTTCCCGGTGCGGGCGGTGGTGTGGCGGGACGGGCCCGGCGCAGTGGGCGCCACCCTGGCGGTGCGGGCGCCGGGCTCGGCGCGGTCGGTGCGCGTCCCGATGACCCCCGACTACGAACCCGATGTCTTCAACGGTGTCTTCACGCCCACGGCCCCCGGGGTATGGCATTTCCGGGTCGAGGGCTGGGCGGATGCCGTCGCGACCTGGCGGTCGGCGGTGGAGGCGAAACTGGCGGTCGGGCAGAGCGCCGCGGATCTGGACAACGATCTGGAGATCGGCGCCCGGCTGCTGGATCGGGCGGCGCAGGCGGTGCCCAAACGCGAGTTCGAGCTTCTGCGGGCCGCCGCGGCCGCGCTCCGCGGCGCGGATCCGCTCCCGGCGCGGGTGGCACCGGCGTTCACCGACGAGGTCGCCGAGATCTTGCGGCGGACACCGCTGCGGGAGTTGCTCACGCGCGGGCCCCAGTATTCGGTGCTGGTGGAGCGCCCGCGCGCCCGCACCGGCTCCTGGTACGAGTTCTTTCCCCGCTCGACCGGCGGGCGCGACGCCGACGGTGTCCCGGTGCACGGCACCTTCGCGACCGCCGCGAACGAACTGCCCCGCATCGCCTCGATGGGGTTCGACGTGGTCTATCTGCCGCCGATCCATCCCATCGGCACGGTGAACCGAAAAGGCCGTAACAACGCGCTCACCGCGGGCCCCGACGATGTCGGCTCCCCGTGGGCGATCGGTTCGGCCGCGGGCGGTCACGACGCGTTCCACCCGCAACTGGGTACCGAAGCCGATTTCACCGCCTTCGTCCACGCGGCGACGGAACTCGGCCTGGAGGTCGCGCTGGATCTGGCCCTGCAGTGCGCGCCCGACCATCCGTGGGTGAGCGCGCATCCGGAGTGGTTCACCACGCTGCCCGACGGCACCATCGCCTACGCCGAGAATCCACCCAAGAAGTACCAGGACATCTATCCACTCGACTTCGATCACGATCCGGACGGCCTGTACGCCGAGGTGCTGCGGGTGGTGCGGTACTGGGTCGGCCTGGGGGTGAGAATCTTCCGAGTCGACAACCCACACACCAAACCGGCCGATTTCTGGGAGTGGCTGATCGCCACGGTGCGCCGCACCGATCCGGACGTGATCTTCCTGTCCGAGGCGTTCACCTATCCCGCACGGCTCTACGGTCTGGCGCGCCGGGGTTTCAGCCAGTCCTACACCTACTTCACCTGGCGCACGCACAAACACGAACTCACCGAATTCGGTCTGGAGCTCGCCGCCAAGGCCGACGAAGCCCGGCCCAACCTCTTCGTCAATACCCCCGACATCCTGCACGAGAGCCTGCAGCACGGCGGTCCGGGGATGTTCGCGATCCGCGCGGTCCTGGCCGCGACCCTGGGCCCCAGCTGGGGGGTGTACTCCGGGTACGAACTGTACGAGCACCGGGCGGTGCGTCCCGGTAGCGAGGAGTATCTGGATTCGGAGAAGTACGAGCTGCGCCCGCGCCCGTTCGCCGAGGCCCGCGCCCGCGGCGAATCCCTCGAACCGCTGCTCACCCGGCTCAACGAGATCCGCCGCCGGCATCCGGCGTTACAGCAGCTGCGCTGCCTGCACTTCCACCACATCGACAACGACAACCTGCTCGCGTATTCGAAGATCGATCCCGCCAGCGGTGACGCGATCCTGGTGGTGGTGAACCTGAACCCCTTCACCGCCGAACAGGGCATGCTGTCGCTGGACCTGCCCGCGATCGGCCGGGAGTGGCACGACCATCCGGTGGTCCACGACGAGATCAGCGGCGAGCAGTACCACTGGGCGCAGACCAACTACATCCGGCTCGATCCCGCGCACGCGGTCGCCCATGTCCTCGCGCTGCCCCCGGTGCCCCATCACGCCCGCGCCGCCCTGGCGTACCGGCGCGGGTTCCGGTGACGCGGTGATGGATCGCCGCGACCTGCTGCTCCTCGCCGCGGGCACCCATCCCGACCCGCATACGGTGCTCGGCGCGCACCCACACCCCGACGGCACAGCGGTACGGGTACTACGACCCGCCGCGGAATCGGTGTCGGTACTGGTCGGCGGAGTCGATCATCCGCTGGAGTCGCTGGGCCACGGGATCTTCACGGCCGTGCTGCCCTACCCGGAGATCCTCGACTACCGCATCGTCACCGTGCACCCCCGCCGGCCGGCCACGGTCACCGCCGACGGCTACCGCTTCCTGCCCACCCTCGGCGAACTGGACCTGCACCTCATCGGCGAGGGCCGGCATCAACGTGTGTGGGAGGTACTGGGCGCGCATCCACGGACCTATCGAGGTCTCGACGGCGAGGTCACCGGAGTCTCCTTCGCGGTCTGGGCGCCGAACGCCCGCGGCGTCACCGTATTCGGCGATTTCGATCGCTGGCAGGGCGGCACCTGGCCGATGCGCTCGCTCGGGAAGTCCGGAGTGTGGGAGGTCTTCGTACCCGGCGCCGCACCCGGTGACCGCTACAAGTACCGGGTGCACGGGGCCGACGGCCGGATCGCCGATCACGCCGATCCGGTGGCGTTCGCCACCGAGGTCCCTCCGGCCACCGCCTCCGTTGTCGCCACGACCGAGCACCGCTGGACCGATCAGGGCTGGCTCACCGCGCGCACCCACACCGATCCGGCACGCGCCCCGTTCAGTGTCTTCGAAGTGCATCTCGCGTCCTGGCGTCCGGGGCTGAACTACCGCGAACTCGCCATCGAACTCAGCGAGTACGTGCGCGGCCTCGGTTTCACCCATGTCGAACTACTCCCCATCGCCGAACATCCCTTCGGCGGGTCCTGGGGATATCAGGTCACCTCCTACTACGCCCCCACCGCGCGTTTCGGCAGCCCCGACGATTTCCGCGCCTTCGTCGACCATATGCACGCCGACGGTATCGGCGTCATCCTGGACTGGGTGCCCGCGCATTTCCCACGCGACGCCTGGGCGCTGGCCCGTTTCGACGGCACCCCCCTCTACGAACACCCGGACCCACGCCGCGGCGAACAGCCCGAATGGGGCACCTACGTCTTCGACTACGGACGGCCCGAGGTACGCAACTTCCTGATCGCCAACGCCCGATTCTGGGTGGAGGAGTTCCATATCGACGGCCTGCGCGTCGACGCGGTCGCGGCCATGCTGTACCTCGACTACGCCCGGCCCGGCAGCGGCTGGGAACCCAATGTCCACGGCGGCCGCGAGAACCTCGAGGCCGTCGCCTTCCTCACCGAGCTCAACGACAGCCTGCACACCTCGTATCCGGGTGTCGTCACCGTCGCCGAGGAGTCCACCACCTGGGCCGGCGTCACCCGCGCCACCGAGGTCGGCGGGCTCGGCTTCTCCATGAAATGGAATATGGGCTGGATGCACGACACCCTCGGCTATCTGGGCCGGGATCCCGTGCATCGCACCTGGCACCACAACGAGATCACCTTCTCGCTCATGTACGCGTGGAGCGAGAACTACGTGCTGCCCATCAGCCATGACGAGGTCGTGCACGGCAAGGGCACACTGTGGACCCGGATGCCCGGCGACGAGTTCGCCAAAGCCGGCGGGGTCCGGGCGCTGCTCGCCTACATGTGGGCCCACCCGGGTAAGCAACTGCTGTTCATGGGCCAGGAGTTCGGGCACTACCGCGAATGGTGGCACGACCACGGTCTCGACTGGCACGAGCTCGACAACCCACTGCACCGCGGTATCCAGTTGCTGGTCGCCGACCTCAACCGGACCTACCGCGACCATCCCGCCCTCTGGAGCCAGGACACCACTCCCGGCGGCCACTCCTGGATCACCGCCGACGATCGGGAGTCCAATGTCCTGGCATTCCTCCGCCACGGCGCCGACGGCAGCACAGTCGCCTGTGTCTGCAATTTCTCCGGCGCCGCCCACCGTGACTACCGGATCGGCCTACCCACCGCCGGACCCTGGACGGAGATCCTGAACACCGACGCGCTCGAGTACGGCGGCACCGGCTCGGGCAACCTCGGCATGGTGCACGCCGACCCGGTCAGCCGCCACGACCGCCCCGCCTCGGCCGCCCTCACGCTGGGCCCGCTCAGCGTCGTCTGGCTGGCCGCCCCGCGCCCCTGAACAGCCGACGCCGACCTGACCTCTGATCGCCGTCGCGAACAGCAGCACCCTCCTCGGTGCCGAGTCGCAACAGGGCCTGAAAAGGTCGAGGCCCGTCCCACCTTTGGCCGGAGGTGCTCAATGGTCGCGCTCTATGGACGGCCCACCGCACATCGCATGAGCCGAAGGCTGGAGTCCCGAGGCCTGAACGGCGGGACCGAAGGGGCCTCGACCCCGCGATGCCGCAGGCGTCGCCATAGATTCAGTAGAGGGCGGTGGCCAGTTTGCGGCGGGCCGCCACCACGAAGGGCTCGGCTTGGTCGAACAGTTCGAACAGTTCCACCAGCCGGGTCCGGACCGTGGTGCGTTCGTCGCCGGCGGTCCGGGCGACCAATGCGATGAGCCGGTCGAAAGCGGCCTCGGGCTGCTGCTGGAAGAGTTCCACATCGGCGGCGTCGAGCGCGGCCGCGACATTGCCGGGGTCCGCGTCGGCGGTGGCGATCGCCGATTCCGGGAGGTCCTGCGCCCGGCGCAGGAACTTCACCTGCCGCAGTGCCGACTTGGCCTCGGTGTTGCCGGGCTCCTGGGCGACGATCGACTCGTAGGCCGATTCCGCGCCCGCCAGGTCGCCCTGTTCGAGCAGCGCCTCCGCTGCCGCGAACCGGGGATCGGCGGGCGGCTCCTGTGGCGCGTCCGGGCCGCCCTCGAGTTTGCCCTCCACCGCCTGCACGACGGCGGTCAGCCACTGCGACACCTGCGCTTCCGGCTGGTTGCCCTGGAAATCGGCCAGCGGTTGCCCGCCCGCCACCGCGATCACCGTCGGGATGCCCTGGACGCCGAAGGCCTGGGCGATTCGCATATTGCTCTCGGCTTCGACGGCGGCGAGATCCCAGGCACCGCCGGCCTCGCCCACGAGCCGCTCCAGCAGCTGGACCAGTTCGATGCTGCCGGGGCTGCGCTGCGAGTACAACGCCACCACGACCGGTACCTGGGCGGAGCGGCGCAGCACCTTGTTCTCGAAATCCGCCTCGGTGACCGTATGGTCGCCCGCGGCGGCCGGCGCGCCCGCGGGCGGCTGCTTGAGAGCGGACAGGTCCACCGCCCCGGACATGGCGGCGGCTACGGCGGGTGAAGGACGGCGGGATGCTGGTCGAGTCACAGGCTCCAGTTTGTCACGAGGACGCCGCGAGGGTCTGCGGGGACTCGGTGGCACCGGCCGTGCTCGGCTCGCCCAGCTTGCCGGTGCGAACGGCCCACACTTCGAAGATCACCGTGAAGAACGGCGGGATGCTGGACAGCAGCGCCAGCACCGTGGTCTTCCAATTCCATTCGAGCTCACGCGAGGCCAGCAGTGCCGTCAGCACGAACAGGACGAAGACGCCGCCGTGGATCGGGCCGAAGATCTTGACGCCGATCTCGGTGCCCTCCGCGGGCAGGTACTTGAACGCCATTCCCACCAGCAGCCCCAGCCAGGACAGCGCTTCGAGCACTGCGAAGAAGCGGAACCTGCCGGCAACGGTACGCAGACCAAGGAAGTTCATGCGCCCATTGTGCCCTAGCCACTACACGGCGTCGTAGCCGAACCGGTCACACCAGACAAACCAGGCGGTCTACACCTTGACGATCAGCGCATCACCCTGGCCACCGCCACCACACAGCGCGGCCGCGCCGATCCCGCCACCGCGGCGCTTCAGTTCCAGCGCCAGATGCAGCACGATCCGCGCGCCCGACATCCCGAGCGGATGCCCGACCGCGATCGCGCCGCCGTTGACATTCACCTTCGCCGGATCGATGCCCAGTGTGCGGGTCGAGGCGATACCGACCGCCGCGAACGCCTCGTTGATCTCCACCAGATCCAGATCGGCCGGGGCGATACCCTCCTTGGCGCACGCCTGGGCGATGGCATTCGCCGGCTGGTCCTGCAGGGTCGAATCCGGCCCGGCCACCACACCCGCCGCACCGATCTCGGCGATCCAGCTCAGCCCGAGTTCTTCCGCCTTGGCCTTGCTCATCACGACCACCGCGGCCGCGCCGTCGGAGATCTGCGAAGCCGACCCGGCGGTGATCGTGCCGTCCTTGCGGAACGACGGACGCAGCTTGGACAGTGATTCCGCGGTGGTATCGGCCCGGATGCCCTCGTCCTGCCGCACCACGACCGGGTCACCCTTGCGCTGCGGCACCTCGACCGGCGTCACTTCGTCGTCGAAGAGGCCGTTCTTCCAGGCGGCGGCGGCCCGCTGATGTGAAGCGGCGGCGAACGCGTCCTGATCGGCGCGGGTGATCGGGTCGGTGTCGTTGCGCTGCTCGGTGAGCGCGCCCATCGCCTGGTCGGTGAAGATATCGTGCAGTCCGTCGTAGGCCATGTGGTCGCGCAGGGTCACGTCACCGTATTTGAAACCCTCGCGACTCTTCTCCAGCATGTGCGGGGCGCGGCTCATCGATTCCTGCCCGCCGGCCACCACGATCTCGTACTCCCCGGCCCGGATCAGCTGATCCGCCAGCGCGATGGCGTTGATCCCGGACAGACACACCTTGTTCAGCGTCAGCGCGGGCACATCCATGGGAATACCGCCCGCCACCGCGGCCTGCCGGGCCGGGATCTGTCCGGCGCCGGCGGTGAGTACCTGGCCCATGATCACGTAGTCGACCTGGTCGCCCCGGACTCCGGCCTTCTCGAGCGCCGCGGCGATCGCGAACCCGCCCAGATCCGATCCGCTGAAATCCTTCAGACCGCCCAGCAGCCGGCCGATCGGGGTACGCGCACCGGCCACGATCACAGAGTTGGTCACGACGAGCCTCCTGTGTTGACGGCGCCGCCTCCGGCGGCGCGGGTTCGGGGCCCTCGTGACCCCGGTTCTTCACTCCGGCGATCGGTCGCCGCGCTCCTGGGCTCTGTCGCTGCGGAACCGGGGCGGGCCCCGACCACCGAGAGCGACCGTCCGGAGCAGACGAGCGACGCGCGCGGGAACGCTTCGGCCGGCCCGGGCAGGTCCACGACACTGTCGGTGTTCACGGTTTCCAACCTCCGGGCGGTTCCTGCGGCGCTCGGTCGCTCCACGCCCGGGACCGGGCATGAACCACCACGGTGGCCCGTCACGTTCCCGGACCGGCCGGGAACTCGCGGTGCGACCCCGCGATCCTCGCGTCGGCCGAAAGCGACACGAGGTGCGGATTACTCCACGGTAGCCTGCGGCCTCGCCGGATCGGCGTGCAGGATGCGCAGATCACCTCGTCGAGGTTTGACGGCAGCCGCCCTCTGTCAGACCTCGATCCGGGTGGGTACGCGACCGCGACAGGGTGGAACGCGCTACTTTCGAAGGGTGAGCACCGCTACCCCGTCATCAGAATTCATTCCCGCCGACTACATCGTCGCGGTCGACCACGTCGGTATCGCCGTCCCCGACCTGGACACCGCCGTCGCCTGGTACGCGGAGAACCTCGGTCTGGTCGAAACCCACCGCGAGGTCAACGAGGAACAGGGCGTTCAGGAAGCGATGCTGTCCGCGCCCGCCGCCGAGGACGATTCGACTGCTCTGCAGTTGCTGGCCCCCCTCGACGAAACCTCCACCATCGCGAAATTCATCGATCGCAGCGGCCCGGGCCTGCAGCAGCTGGCCTTCCGGGTCACCGATATCGAAGCCGTTTCCGCATATCTGCGTGATCGCGGCATGCGCCTGCTGTACGAGGCGCCGCGACGCGGAACCGCCGACTCCCGTATCAATTTCGTCCATCCGAAGGATGCTGGCGGTGTGCTGGTCGAGTTACTGGAACCGGATCCGAATGTTACGCACTAGTATCGAGATCGGGCTGTAAGGAGACGCTCCGATAACATTCCCGGTCGGCTCACCATGCGCAGGTCTCAGGCTGTAGTTTGTTGGCCATGTCGTCACCCGAGTCCGATCGCAATCGCTTCGTTGCGCTGCCCTTCACCGTTGTGCGCAAGGGTTATGCGCAAGACGAGGTGCGTAACTATTTCGACCGCTTCGATGCCGAGTTGCGGGTCACCGCCACCGACCGCGACGCCGCCGCCGCCCAGGCCCGGAACCTCGCCAGTCAGCTGGAAGACGCCCGCGACGAAATCGACGAACTCCGCAAGGAAGTCGACCGGCTGTCCGTACCGCCGACCACCGCGGAGGGGATGAGCGACCGCATCTCCCGCATGTTGCGATTGGCCTCGGACGAGGCGTCCGAGGTTCGCGCCCTCGCCCAGGCCGAAGCCGCCGAGATGGTTTCCATCGCGGAACAGCAGGCCACCGAAATGCGCGGCAAATACGAATCCCTGCTGGCCGAAACCAAGGAAAAGCGCGAAGCGCTGGAAATCGAATACGAGCAGACGCTGGCGAATGCTCGTACCGAATCCGCCAAGATCATCGATGCCGCTCAGGCCGACGCCGAGCGTCTGGCCAAGGAGTCCGAGGCCAAGCGCAAGGCCACGCAGCAGGACTTCGAGGTCACCATGGCCGAGCGTCGCACCAAGCTGACGCGCGCCATGGAAGAGCTGGAGGCCACCAGCCGCGCCGAGGCCGCCCAGCGGATCAAGGACGCCACCGACGAGGCCAACCGCCTCATCACCTCCGCGACCCAGACCTCCGAGCGCAAGATCGCGCACGCGAAGGAACTGGCCGAGGAGATGCGCGTGCTGCGCGGCCGGGTCCTGGCCCAGCTGCTCGGCATCCGCGGCCAGCTCGATTCGGTCCCGGCCATGCTCGCGGCCGTCAACCGGGAGAGCGAACTGCTCGACGGTGTGCCCGAGCAGCCGCGTAAGTCCCTCGGCAGCGGTCAGAACAACAAGTCTGTGAACGGCCCGCGTCAGAAGGCCATCCCCGAGGTGAGCTCCGAGGACGATTCCGACGATATCCTCGAGGACGAACGCGAGAACGCCGACATCAGCCACTGAGCTGCTGTCGGGACGTACACGGCGACACCGTAGATCAATCCGAAGGCCGCCCCCGAAGGGGCGGCCTTCCTCATATCCGCCCGACGGCGACGCGATCATCCCGCACGGTGCCACGCGACCCGGTCCGTGATGTGACCGGTCCACCCGCGGTAGGCCTCTTCACACGCGGACGGAGTGCCCCCGCGGCGGAATCACCAGTTGCGAGCGGCGACCCGCGTACTCGAAGGCGCGACCCAGATGGTCGAGTGTCTCCGTGAAATGGGCCCACCCCTCACCGTGCACCGCGACGAGCACCGCCTCACCCAGCAGTTCCGCGGCCCGGACCGCGGTACGGGCGTTGAGCGTCACGTCCGCATCACCGAACCGGCCGACATTGGCGGCGCCGACGTTCACTATGGCGATATCGACCTGCCCCACACGCTCGACGATCTCGCGGACCACGTCCACCGAGGCATTGTCGCCGGAGACGTACACCGTCGGCTCCCCCGCGGCCCGCAGCACGAATCCGGTGACGACACCGCTCCGGCATGCTGACCACCGCGGCCGGGTTCGACATCTCGGTACCGAACGACCTGGAGGCGGTGTCCGGCGCCGATATCGTGATCGTCCCGAGTTGGCTGCCCGATACCGTCCCGCCGGAACCCCTTCTCGATAAGCTGCGCACCGCCCACGCCGCGGGCGCGCGGATCGTCGGACTGTGTCTCGGGGCCTGGGTCGTGGCGGCCAGCGGACTCGTCGACGGCCGGGAGATCACCACGCACTGGTCGGCGGCCGAGAACCTGGCTCGCGCGCACCCGGCAGTACGGGTGCGCGCGGATATGCTCTGGTCGGACCTGGGCGACGTCATCACCTCCGCCGGTGTCGCCGCGGCCCTCGACTGCTGCCTCCATGTGGTCCGCGCCGATCTGGGGGCTCTTGTCGCGGCCGACCTCGCCCGCGGAATCGTGCTCGCCCCGCACCGCAGTGGATCTCAGTCCCAGTTCATTCCGGTGGCGGTACTCGAAGCCACCGACGACGATCCCATCGAACGCTCCATGGTGTGGGCGAGCACCCGGTTGGCCGAGCCGATCGGCCTGGACGAGTGGGCCCGTACCGCATTGATGTCGCGGCGCACGTTCACCCGCCGCTTCCGGGAACGCACCGGCAGCAGCCCGCAGCAGTGGCTGCTGCACCAACGGGCCGACCGGGCCCGTCTACTCCTGGAGAACACCGATGACACCATGGAGCGCATAGCCGCCGATGCGGGCTTCGGCAGCGCGGTGAATCTGCGCCACCATTTCCATCGGATCCTCGGCATCGGCCCGGCTGCCCATCGCGCGCTGTTCCGCAATCGGACCTCCACCCCGAGCCCGGCGATACCCGTCGATCCGCACGACCGACCGGTAACGATCTGAGCGACCGCGCCTCCTCCCGGGCGACACGCGCAGATCCGGCCGGCCTTGCGCCCCGTTCCGGCACTCTCCCGCGGCGACAACCGTTTCCATGCCTCGGATGCACTCCACCCGGCGGGGCTGCTATCGGGACCGGTGTCGCCGAAAACGCAGGTCTATCTCGCACCGACCGAGTTCCACCGGGTCTACGACCACCGTCGGGTGATCCCGCGAGTCCACCGGCCGTTCCAGCAGCCTCCGTGCCAGTGCCGCCGGTCGGTCTCACCACCATCGGCCGGCCAGGCCACGATATGCGCGACCCCGGGCATGATCTCGTGATCGCAGCCCGGGCAACGGTACCGTTTCACCGCACGCGCCCCCGGCACCGTACGGACGACGTACTCCTCCCCGTCCGGCCCCGATTCGGTCCGCCGGTAGACATCACCGAGCCCGCCACCGGTCCGCGACGGCTCCACCCGGGAGCGCGCGCTGCGCGGATTTCGTCGCGGCATGACCCCAAGTCTAGAAGAGGCGGAATTCGTTGCTCTCGGTCCCACGTAGCGCGTCGTAATCGAGGGTCAGACAGCGAATCCCGCGATCCTCGGCCAATGTGCGCGCCTGGGGCTTGATCTGCTGCGCCGCGAACACCCCCGCGACCGGCGTCAGCAACGGGTCCCGGTTCAGCAACTCCAGGTACCGGGTGAGCTGTTCGACGCCGTCGATCTCGCCCCGGCGCTTGATCTCCACGGCCACGGTTCCACCGTCCGCGTCGCGGCACAGCAGATCCACCGGCCCGATCGCCGTCATGTACTCCCGCCGGACGAGGCTGAATCCGGGACCCAGGGTTTCCACGTGTTCGGCCAGCAGTTCCTGCAGATGGGCTTCCACGCCGTCCTTCACCAGCCCGGGGTCCACACCCAGCTCGTGACTGGAATCGTGCTCGATCTCCTCGATCCCGATCCGCAGCTCCTCCCCCGCCTTGTTGCTGACCACCCACAGCGCCTTCAGCTGTGCGGCGGCCGCGTCCGGCTGCCGCTCGTCCAACCAGCAGGGCGGGCTCATCCAGTTCAACGGCTTGTACGAACCCCCGTCGGAATGGACCAGCACCGACCCGTCCGCTTTGATCATCAACAGCCGGCGGGCCATCGGCAGATGAGCGGTCAACCGCCCCACATAGTCGACCTGGCACCGTGCAATCACGAGTCGCATCCGGCAAAGTCTAGGCGCTACCGCCGCGCACCGATCACAGCGGAGGTCTGCCCGTCGCCCCGTCCATGGCACGGCAGAACGGCCTTCGCAGAAAGGTATGGGTCCCACGACCATGAGCACCGCGCGTCCGTCAGGCACAGCGCGCTACCGGCGAACCACCACCGCGCCGGCATACCGGCGACGAGCTCTCGCCCTCTCGATCAGCACACCCGGAACCTTCGGCTCGCAAGCCGGCGACCTCCCCGGAAATCCTGGCGGTACCCGTCCTTGTTCATGGAGCCTCGAATGGGTTGCCTGGCAGCACAGCTCGCGCAAGCCGGCCGCCCCGACACCATGTACACGGCAGTCCGCTCGACCGCACGCCTGCAGGCATCCGCTGTTCGAACGGCTATTTCGCGACCGATCGCGAGCCGGAAAAACAAACAACCTCGAAAACCACTTCAGGGGGCCCACACTTGTGGGCCCCCTGAAGGGAAATATGTTCCGGCGGTGTCCTACTCTCCCACACCCTGTCGAGTGCAGTACCATCGGCGCTGGCAGGCTTAGCTTCCAGGTTCGGAATGGGACCGGGCGTTTCCCTGCCGCTATAACCGCCGTAACTCTATGAAACTATCCACAGAGAGCCACCCACCAACCCCAGGGATCTT